>DATIPQ010000082.1 GCA_035471785.1 Acidobacteriota bacterium | reverse complement strand
ACCTTGAGGAAGATTTCCTGAGCCAGATCCTCCACCTCATTGCGTCCTCCCAGATAGTGGTAGACGATATTGAACACCAACCGCTGGTAACGCTTGACAATCTCTTCGAACGCCTGTGCCTCCCCGGCCAAGGCCGATTCGACAAGTTCTGCGTCCGAAGAAGCCATGGCTTCAGTATATACGGGGCAGGGAAGGATTGTTTCAGGACAGGGCGACGTCCGTCCACAAAGCGAAAGGGGGGAAACGGATGGCGCCATCCGTTTCCCCCGAGGACATTTTCAGTCGATTTGGGAAGCGTTCTAGTTGATGACTTCTCCCTGCTCTCCGTCGAAGATCGGCGACGGAATATAGTCGCGGTCTTCAGGATGGAAGATCTGCTGATAGCCCAGGTTGACCAGGTCGCGGAAGCGCGGCGTGCCGGGGGGCAGGCGGGAGGGATCGATGAACTCGCTGTCGAAGGAATACTCGCGCACCGGCGGCGAGTAGACGTTGGCACAGCACTTGAAGACGCCCACCGCCTGGGTGGAGTAGAAGAAGCTCACCAACGACCCCCGATACTTGAGCGTGGTGCCGCTCCAGTCTTCCAGATAACGCAGGAAGTTGTGGGTACCGCCGTCGGTCCCCGTATCCCAACCGCCCCAGCCGCTTGAGCTGATGTTCTTTCCGGCGGCCACGGCCATACGGTAACTGGTGGTGACGGCAGGCCTCTGAGAGGGATCGGCGGGAGCATCGAAGCTGGCCCAATCCTGCCAGGCTGAGGACAGAAGGGTGACCGCGTCGGCGATGATAGCGGCCGGCACATGGGCGGTGGAGGCGCTGAAGTCGATGCCGGTGAGGGCATTGTAGTTGCCGTGCACGTAGACGGGATTCTCGCTGGATACGGTGAATCCGCCTCCCGCCGGGCCGGAGGGCAGACTGCCCAGAATTCCGTTGACCAGTTTGAGGCCGTGGCGGGCGCCTGTCACGCGGCTGCGTTGGGCCGTCTCGCAGGAAACGCGTTCGGTGGGATCGGACCAGGACCCTTCGCTGAGGCCGAAGCCGAGTCCCAGGTTTTCGTTGCCGTAGACGTCCAGCACGCCGTTCTCGTTGACGTCCTCGGCTTTGTCATATTGTCCGTCGGGAGATCCTCCAGCCGAGGAAGGATTGACGACATCCTCGAACCCGTACTCGCCATTGAGCTTGAGCTGGCCGCGGCGGTCCGAGTGGTAAAAGATGTATCCGCCTTCGCTTGCCGTAGCGGTGCTGGTTCCGGTGAGTCCGATCTCGCCTGAGAGCCAGCGTCGCAGGTTGTTGACATCCAGTTCGACCACGTTCATGACGCCACCCAGGGCGCAGTCGCTGGTCGAGGTGGACACGTCGCGGACCTCGCCTTCACGGGTGTCGTAGAGATTGATGGGCCAGAAGTTCTGTCCTTGATTAAAAAGCGAGACGGGGATGGGATCGGGAACCCCCGTCAGAGGATTGTACTTGAGGGTTTGGAACTTGAGGATGGCGTCAGGATTTTCGCGGGCGATTCCAAGATCGAGCCATTCGCTGGTGACGTCGACATAGGTGCCACCCTGCAAGGCCTGCACCAGCAGGTATCCGTCCACCAGCGGTTCGCCGCTGCTGGATCCGACGGCGGCGAAGGCTGTATCGGTCAGACCATAGGTAACGCCGTCGAAGTACTCGCCGTCGTTGGACAACAGCCGTCCCTTGCCTCCGGGCAAATCGGACTCCTCATCGTTGAGCAGCACCCTCACTTGAGCCTGGTTGTAGAGGCGGGAACGGCCCAACAAGGAGGTCCCGACCTCGCCTCCGGGGGCCCGCCGGATGATCTCGAATTCGTTTTCCCCATCGGCTACGAAGGGAAGCTCAAGGGCCTTGGCTCCGGTCCGTCCGTTGACGATCATCCCGTTGTAGACGGAAAGCGAAATGTCGGGCCAGTCGCTGTTGTCCGAGCTCTCCAGCCCGTCGACTTTGCTGCCTTCGGTGAGGGCCAGGTCGCGGCAAATGTCGGTTCCGGTGCTCTCGGCGCAGCCGTTGGCCACGGTGGGGATGTAGACGGGTCCGCCGAAGCCGGCATCGTCGGTCGATTGTCCGTTGGAGAGGCGCTGCCGGATGATCTCGCCGGCGGCGCTGATCTTGTTCTGGAACACCACGCCGCCTCCGTCGGAGGCCGCTAAAAAGAGGTTGCCGTTGGTGTGCACGCGCCCCCCGAAACTGAAGTTGGGTCCGGGGAAGTAGCTGAGGTCGGTGCTGGAGAAGTTGCCGAACTGGAAGATGGGAATCAACGCCACTTCGATGTCGCGCACCATGCGGACCTCGGATCCACCCGGTCCGCGGCCGGTCACGGAGAGTTCCATGGGGATGATGCTGGCCACCAAACCTTCGTTGGGCCCGGCACTGACGGTGCGGATCTCGCTATCGGGGGAACCGTCACCGTCGGCGTCCGCCATGCGCACCGAGTAGTCGCTGAACTCGATCCCGGCCAAGTCCGGTGCGGAGCCGCCCAAACCGGCGATTTCGCTGGCCGTGGGAGCTTGATTGTTGATGAACAGTCCGCTCAGGTCGGCCATCATCTTCTCCATGCCGGCCTCGGAGGCGTAGTAGGCTGCCGTGCCGTCCAGGTCCGATCCGCTGACGCGGGCTTCGGTGTGCACCAAGTAGATCATCCCAACGGCCACCGCCGACATGACAAGCAACAGCAGCAATGCTGCCGGCAAAGCGAAACCTTTTTGTGCCATTTCCTTCAAGTTGGCCTTCATGACTTTGTTCCTCCCAACTTCTCCTATGGGGCAGCCCTGCTCCTGCTCCGATCCTGCAAAACGCCCTGGTTAGCGGTAGCGCGAGACCAGGGACTCGATGCGCACCTCCCGGGTGGTGCCCAGGGGTGTCGTATAGGTGATGGTGATGCGCACTCGGCGCAGGTCTCCCGAGCCTCCTCCCGAGATTTCGATCTGTCTTCGATAATCGGTGAGCAGGCGGGTCTCGTCGTCCGCGGTTCCCATGACTCGGTCCAAGCCGGCCGAAGTCATTTTCTCTACGGCACCGTCATCGCCGGTGTTGACCAGTCCGTCCGCGCCCGGCGTCGTCAACGGCTGCAAACCGCTCAGGAACACCCCGCCCTCGCCGACGTTGGCCAGTTGCTCGAAGGTGATCTGCTCGGTGTTGCGCGCCGTGTAGAGGCTTTCCAGGGCCTCGCGGGCCTTCTGGCGGGCGATCAGGTCGAGGTTGGCCATCTGGGTTGCGGCGATGGCCTGGGCGAAGAGAGCCAGCAGGGTCACCATCCCCACCAGCAGGATCAGCGAGGCCAGCATCACTTCGACGAGTCCGAAGCCTTCCTGAGCTTTCTTGCGTCGCATTCGGTTACCCATTACTTCCACTCCACGCTGCCGTCCTCGTTTTCAGCCAGAACCCAGGCCTTGACGCGTCCGGTAGACCCCAAGAGAGTGACGGCCTTGCCGCGCTCGGGGTGCGCTTCGCTGGACACGTAGACAATTCCATTGACGATCTCTCCGATTTGGTCGCGGGCCGATCCGTCGGGACGGAAGAAGACCACGTTGCCCCCGCCGAAGCTGACGGCATCGTCCCCCAGTCCGTCGGGTGAAGAGTCCCCGCCTGGGGCTCCCGTCGGAGTCGCGAAGACGATTCCCGCCGGCAAGCTCTCGCTCTTCAGCACGGTCCAGTCGCGGCTGGGCATCTCCTGCCGTGCCAGCGTGATGGTTCCTTGAGCATCGACGCTGAGCCGGTGGATGCGCCGGAAGTCGACGGCCGCCTGGCGGGCCCGCCTGATTTCCATGGTGACGAAGTTATGGGCGCTGTTGAGCCGGGATTCGCGGATGGCGGTGGTCATCATGGGAACCGCCACGGCCGCCACGATGGCCACCATGGCGAAGACCGCCATGATCTCCACCAGCGAATAACCTCTCTGTGTCCTTGGGACCGCCTTGTTGCTGTAGTTCATCGTCTCGTCTCTTCTATTTGTAGCGGTCGTTAAAGGAAAGATTGCGGCCGCTGACCGAGGTCGTCAGGGTCACGTATTGGTCCCGTTTGTCCACCTTGGCGGTACCTGGGGAGCGGGCCGTGAGAGAAGCGTTGACCTTTTGAATCAGGGCGGCCTGATCGATGACGTCGGTCAAGCCGGCCGAAGCGGCCGAGTTCTCCGGGTCGAAAATGTCGTAGGTGAACTGCAGGTCGGTCACGTATTCGGCAAGCGGTTCGGCCGGATGGCCGCCGACCTGCCGCATCAGCCGGGGGCGCTCGGGGTAGGTTTCGGCATCGATGAAGTAGGTGACCACGAAGATCCGGTAGGC
Organism: Acidobacteriota bacterium; assembly: GCA_035471785.1. Taxonomy (NCBI): domain Bacteria; kingdom Pseudomonadati; phylum Acidobacteriota; species Acidobacteriota bacterium. The sequence continues at coordinate 33,947 of DATIPQ010000082.1, read as the reverse complement.
ACGGGTGGGCGGATAGGTTCCGTCAGGCTTGCCTTTGTCGTCGCGGTTTTGCAGTGCGGCGATGTTGCCGTGGGAAGCCGAGGGCTGATTGAAATCGAGGGGATCACTGGCCGAGAAAATGACCCTGTTATGGGTATCGGCCGCGAGGTTTGTGACCACGGCAGCCGCATTTCCGTTGGCGTTACTGAGCACCAGCACGTCGCCGCGGGTCACCCCTTCGCCGGGGACGTTGACGGGGGTACGCAAGTCGACGTCGATTTCGCTGCCCGACGTTGTGATCCTGACCAGAGGGTGTTCGTCGATGCGCAAGGCACGGTCGCGGTAGATAAGCGTGACGATGTCGGTCGGTTGGCCGGTTCCACCAACCTCGGGATCAACGGTTTGTCCAAGTCCTTCTCCGGGGGTCACGGAGAAAAGCATTTGGCCCTCGTATATCCAGTCGCGCTCGGATCCGCATGTCTCGTCCAGTCCGCAACCGCGCACCGTAGATCTGTCGTTCCCCTTCTCATTGGTTGGAAGGGCGATCCCGCCAGACGGTACTCCGGTGCCGGCCTGGCTCAGATCGGAAGCAATGAGGTTAAGGCCGACGCGAGCATTCTGCTGCATCTCGGCCCGCTGGCCGACCATATCGCTGACGCCCATGGCCGAGTTCATTAAGACCACGGCGCCCCCGGTGACCAGGAGCCCGGCGGCCAAGGCAACCAAGGCCTCCACCAGACTGAAACCTCGACTGGACTGAATCGTCTGCATAGTGCTCACCCTCTCTGCCAGACGCCTTTGCGCGACAGGCCTGTCCCCGGTAGCGGGGTAAAGCCTCTTCTGGCATTAACTAGAATCGCCCAAAGAGCAATATTTTTTTGTGAGAGTGATCACATTTACGCCGCTGAGCGGAGACGGGGACCGTCCAGCGGAGGTCGTCAGATCAGGTCAATCGGAGCCGAATTCGATGCCCTGGGCCAGAGGCAATTCGCTGGACCAGTTGATGGTGGTGGTCTGGCGGCGCATGTAGGACTTCCAGGCGTCGGAACCGGCTTCGCGTCCGCCGCCGGTGTCCTTTTCGCCTCCGAAGGCGCCGCCGATCTCGGCCCCGCTGGTGCCGATGTTGGCGTTGGCGATGCCGCAATCCGAACCCAAGGAGGAAAGAAAACGCTCCACCTCTTGAACCCTGTCGCTGAAGATGGCGCTGGAGAGACCCTGGGGAACGGCGTTGTGCATCTCGATGGCTTGCTCCAGCGTGTCGTACTCCATCAGATAGAGGATAGGCGCGAAAGTCTCTTCGCAGACGATGGGCAACTGCTGAGGAGCCTTGACGATGGCGGGCTCGACGAACTGGGGGCCTTTGTCAGGCAGAGGACGGCCCCCGCAAAGGACTTCGCCGCCCTGCTCGCCGATCTGGCGCAGGGCCGACCTCATGCCCTCCATGGCGGCCGGCGTGGAAAGCGGACCCATGAGGGTCGATTCCTCAAGAGGATCGCCGATGGAGACCTGCTTGTAGGCTTCAACGAGCCGTTCGGTCAATTGGGGAGCGATCTCGCGCTGCATGAAGATGCGCCGGGTGGTGGTGCAGCGCTGGCCGGCCGTCCCCACCGCGCCGAAGAGGATGGCGCGGACAGCCAAATCGAGATTGGCGTGGCGGGAGACGATGATGGCGTTGTTTCCGCCCAGTTCCAGGATGGTGCGTCCCAGGCGGGCGGCCACCCCTTGAGCTACCTTGCGTCCGGTGCTCACCGAGCCGGTGAAGCTGAGCAATGGAAGGCGCCGGTCCTCGACCATGCGCCGGCCCAGGCCACCACCTCCCGTCACGAAGGTAAAGACCCCCTCCAGCCCGTGATCGGCCATGACGCGATTGGCGATGTGCTGGACGGCGACGGCGCACAATGGCGTGACCTCGGAGGGCTTCCACACCATGGTGTCGCCGCAGATGGCGGCAATGGCCGAGTTCCAGCACCATACCGCCACCGGGAAATTGAAGGCCGTGATGATGCCCGCCACGCCCATGGGATGCCACTGCTCGTACATGCGGTGATCGGGACGTTCGGAATGCATGCTCAGCCCGTAGAGCTGGCGCGACTGGCCCACGGCGAAGTCGCAGATGTCGATCATCTCCTGCACTTCGCCAAGTCCCTCGGCCCTGATCTTGCCCATCTCCAGGGTCACCAGTTCTCCCAGCGGCTCCTTCAGTTCGCGAAGGGCGTTTCCCAAATCCCGCACCACTTCGCCGCGCTTGGGGGCGGGAACCCGTCTCCAGGACTGAAAACGCCGGGAAGCCGCCTCCACCACGCGCTCATAGACCTCGGGCGAGGACTCGATGACCGAGGCGATGCGCTGGCCGGTGGCCGGGTTGTAGGAGACGATCTCTTTGCCGCCCTCCTCGATCCAGCCGTCCGCTCCCGTGCAGGCTCCGGGATTGACGTCCTTCAGTCGCAGCTTGTTAAGAATGGCTTGGGTGCGCTCGGCTACCACGGTCATGTTTCTTTTCTCCTGGTCTTGCTTTAGAGAGACAGGATACGCGACCTTCGCTCAAACTTCCAAGCACCGGGTCCTCTCGCGGGCCCGGTACAAGTCCCTCTTGTGAATTGGTCCTTGGAAGTTGGTAGTTGCGAAGCCGTTGGTAGTTGCCGAGCCGAGCTGTCCTCAGCGCCGGCGAGCAATGACTCCGTTGTGGGCCTTGATGTGTCCGCAGCGCAGCACCTCGAAGCCGTTTTCGTAGGCGTAGTAGCCCAACTGGCGGGCGTCCATCAGCTCGCGGTAGCCGTAGTTCATAAGGTCGGCCATGAGGACGTAGAAAGCCTTCGAGCGCCACTGGCGGCGCGGGGTGGTCATGATGGAATAGCCGCCCGGCTTGAGGAAGCGGCGATGGAAGTCGAAGACGGTTTCCTTGTAGTCGTCGGGAAAGTGCTCGATCAGCCCGACGCTGAGCACGATGTCGAACTCGCGTCCGTACTTGAGGTCGCGGATGTCGCTGACCTCGAACTCGATGTTCATGTCCTGGCGGCGGTAGCTCTTCCATCCGCCCGTGGCGGGATCGCGTCCCAGAAAAGGGTAGCCTTCGGGAAAGCGTCCGAAGCGGTGAGTGCGGCAGAAGTCGTCGTAGTCAACCAGAACGGCTTCGCCTCCCGGATACTGAGCCAGAAGCTGCATGGCCTCGTATCCGTCGGCGGCCCCCAGGAAAAGCACCCGCGGACGCTTGACGTCAAGGCCCTCAAAGAGCGCGCGCTTTCCGCGCGGATCCCACACGGCGTCGTCGACCCGGTGGACCTGATTCCACACCTTGAGCCGCAGCAGCTCGGCGGCCGCCTGGCGGGCCTGGGCCAGCCGCAAGCGTCCCACCCGTCCCCAGAAGCGCCGCCATAATTCGGGCTTGCGGGTTTCGGAATCGGCCGCGAAGAGGCTGTGGAAGTCGCGGTTGAAATGCTCCCACTGCACCGGGATGGGCATCTCGCGTCCCTCTTGCGACTCCCATTGGGCTCGCCGGCTGGAATTGGCGGGCACCTGATAAGGCCGCCCCACCTGCTTCCAGTCCAGCTTGGCCCAGTCGGTGGAGGAGATGTCCTCGAAGACGTCAGGAGGCGAGGTACGCAAATCGACCCGGTAGGTGGACTCCAAGCGAGTCGTTTCTAAAGCTTGAGCCGACTCAGCCATAATCTATAAAGGTACGTCCTCAGGGCTTCTCCTGGCAAGTGACCCGGTCGGCCTTTTCCTTGACAGGCACTGTAATATAGGTGAAGATGCAGCGCACTCTGTTCCACGTCGATATGGATGCCTTTTACGCCTCGGTCGAGCAGCGCCGCGAACCCAAGTACAAGGGAAAGCCGGTGATCGTGGGCTCCGATCCCAAGCAGGGGCGGGGACGCGGCGTGGTGGCGGCTTGCAGTTATGAAGCGCGCCAGTTCGGCATCCACTCGGCCATGCCCATCTCGCAAGCCTGGAGAGCCTGTCCCGACGGCGTCTACCTGAGGCCTGACTTCACTGCCTACCGCGAGGTGTCGCGCCGCATCCGCGAGATCTTCCGCAATCTGACGCCGCTGGTGGAGCCCATCTCCATCGACGAAGCCTTTCTCGACGTCAGCCGCCAAGTGGAGAGCCCGCGCCAGGCCCTGCAACTCGGGGCCCGCCTCAAGCGCCAGATCTACCAGGCGGAATGGCTGACCGCTTCGGTGGGAATCGGCCCCTGCAAGCTGGTGGCCAAGATCGCCTCCGATTTTCGCAAACCCAACGGACTCCACATGGTGACTCCTCAGGAGGTGCAGGCCTTCCTCGATCCCCTGCCCACTTCGCGCATCTGGGGCGTGGGGCCCAAGACGGCCCAACGTCTGCAAAAGATGGGGGTCGATACGATTCTGCAACTGAGAGCCCTCGATCGGGAACGTCTGACCGAGTTGCTGGGGAAGTTCGGGAGCCAGCTTTACAAACTGGCTCGCGGGATCGACGAGAGACCCGTGGTGACCCGGCACGAAACCAAGTCGGTCAGTCAGGAAACCACCTTTCCCCAGGACGAGAGCGATGCCCAAGTGCTGGAGAAAACCCTGGCCAAGCTGGGGGAAAAGGTGGCTCAACGGCTGCGCAAGGGCGGACTGGAAGGGAAGACCATCACCCTCAAGCTCCGCTACCAGGATTTCACCACGATCACGCGTCAGGTCTCCAGCCGCTTCCCCACCGCCGAAGCCGAGATTATCGTCTCCACGGCCATCGACCTGCTGCGCCGCTACCGCCAGGAGGGCCGCGCCATCCGCCTCATCGGAGTGGGTCTTTCCAACTTCGAGAATGAAGAAGAAGGCCGCCCCCGCCAGCTTCGCCTCTTTTGAAGGAGAGAAGATGCGACAGGGGGGCGCGCTAAGCTCATGGTCGAGAGAGGCGGTTATGTCAGATCAAGCGCGCGACATTCTGCGGACGGTTTTCGGCTTTCCCTCCTTCAGGGGAGAACAAGAGGCCATCATCGACCATGTCAGCGATGGCGGCGATGCGCTGGTGCTGATGCCCACGGGAGGCGGAAAGTCGCTCTGCTACCAGCTCCCCGCCCTCATCCGGCCAGGGACGGCAGTGGTGGCTTCGCCGCTGATCGCGCTCATGAAAGACCAGGTGGCGGCGCTCCGCCAGATGGGAGTCGACGCCGCCTTCCTCAACTCTTCGCTCACGCCCTCGGAGTCCTATCAGATCCAGCGGGCCGTGCGCGAGAGCCGGATCGACCTGCTCTACGTGGCACCGGAGCGCCTGCTCACCGAGCCCTTTCTGGAGCTTCTGGACGAGATCGAGATCGCCCTTTTCGCCATCGACGAGGCCCACTGCGTCTCCCAATGGGGACACGACTTCCGCCCCGAATACCTGCAGCTCGACCAGCTCAAGGAACGCTATCCCGGCGTGCCCCGCATCGCCACCACCGCCACCGCCGACGGCCCCACCCGCAAGGACATCGTCGAGCGCCTGGGATTGCAGGAGGCGCGACGTTTCGTGGCCGGATTCGACCGCCCCAACATCCGCTACAGCGTGGTGCTCAAGAACAGTCCCAAGCAGCAGCTTTTGAGCTTCATCCAAGGCAATCACCCCGGCGAAGCGGGCATCGTCTACTGCCTTTCCCGCCGCAGCGTCGACGAAACCGCCTCCTGGCTGAGCGAAAAAGGGCTGCGGGCCTTGCCTTACCACGCCGGTATGGGAGCCGTCCAAAGACAGCGCAACCAGGACATCTTTCAGGGTCAGGACGGCGTCATCATGGTGGCCACCATCGCCTTCGGGATGGGCATCGACAAGTCCAACGTCCGCTTCGTGGCCCATCTCGACCTGCCCAAAAGCCTGGAGTCGTACTACCAGGAAACCGGCCGGGCCGGACGCGACGGCCTCCCCGCAAACGCCTGGATGGCCTACGGCATGGCTGACGTGGTGCGCATCCGCGCCATGCTGGAGGCGTCCCAGGCCGAGGACAGCCACAAGCGCATGGAAATGCAGCGCCTCAATACCCTGCTGGCCTATTGCGAAACGGCCCGCTGCCGCCGCCAGGTGCTGCTCGACTACTTCGGTGAAGACCTGCCCGAAAAGTGCGGCAACTGCGACACCTGCCTGGTGCCGGTAGAGACCTACGACGGCAGCCAGGAGGCCCAGAAAGCCCTCTCCTGCGTCTACCGCACGGGACAGCGCTTCGGGGCCGGCTACCTGATCGACGTGTTGCGGGGAACGCCCAACGAGCGCATCCCCCGCTTCGGCCACGACCGCCTTCCCACCTTCGGAGTGGGAGCCGATCTGAGCAAGAAGGAATGGAGTTCGCTCTTCCGCCAGATGGTGGCCGGCGGGTTGCTGCGGGTCGATCTGGAGGGCTACGGAGGGCTGCAGCTCACCGCCGCGGCGGCGCCGGTGCTGCGGGGAGAAGAGCCCTTTCAGGCCCGCCGCGACCCCTCGGGACGCGCCGCCTCGGCTTCGAAGGCGCGTCCCCAGGCCACCTTCGAGGAAACCCCCGAGAATCAAAGCCTATGGGAGGCCCTGCGCGACCTCAGGCTAAAACTGGCCCGCCGCCAGAACGTCCCTCCCTACGTCATCTTTCACGACACGGCCCTGGCCGAAATGGTGTCGCGCCGTCCTCAATCGCTGCCCGAAATGCTCACCATCACGGGCGTGGGCCAGACCAAGCTGGACAAGTACGGCGAGGCCTTCCTGCAAGTCTTGGAGGAGGCCTCCGAGGAGCAGGATCAAGCCGAATCCAACACTTCCAAGAACCTGTCGATTTCGGCGGGCGTGTTGTAGTGGACCAGGCCGATGCGCAGCCATCCGCCTTTGTCGTCCACGCCCAGCCGGCGCGCCGGCTCCAAGGCGTAGTAGTCTCCGTCCCAGGCGAAGATATTGTGTCGGGCCAGGCGCTTGGCCAATTGCAGGGGGTCATGGTCCGGATGGCGGAGGATGAAGGTGCAGACCCTTTCCTGGATGCGCTGGGGGTCGAAGATGCCGTAAAGGGTCAGAGAGGGTATCGCCGTCAGGCCCTCCATGAGGCGGCGGATGAGGCCCTTTTCCCAGGCCTGTATGAGGCGCCAGGACTCCAGCAGGCGGCTGCGCCGCGAGGCCTCGGGAGGGGCGCTGCCGAAATCGACGCTGAGCGAGGCCAGATAGTCGATGGCCGCCGTGACTCCGGCCATGGCTTCGTGGCTGAGCGTGCCGGTTTCCCAGCGCTCGGGCAAGGCGTCCGAAGCGGGACGCACTTTGTAGGCCGGCAACCGCTCCAGCAGCTCGCGTTTCCCGTAGAGCAGTCCGCTGTGGGGGCCGAAGAACTTGTAGGGACTGCAAGCCAGGAAGTCGCAGCCGATCTCCTTCACGTCGATGGGACCGTGGGGCGCGTAGTGGACGGCGTCCACGAAGCTCAGGGCGCCGGCCTGGCGGGCCCAGTCCGCCAGGCGGCGGACGTCGTGGACGGTGCCCGAGGCGTTGGAGGCGTAGCCCACCGCCAGCAGGCGCGTCTTCGAGTTGATGAGGGAAGCGGCCTGCTCCAGATCGAGGGTGCAGTCCTGGGGATCAAAGTCGATCCAGCGCAGGGTGGCTCCGGTGTCGCGCGCCAGCAGCATCCAGGGCGCCACATTGGCGTCATGGTCCAGGCGGCTGAGAACGATTTCGTCTCCGGGGCCGATTTCATGGGCCAGTGAGCGGGAGAGGTGGAAGGTCAAGGTGGTCATGTTGGCGCCGTAGGCCACCTCCTGAGGACGGCATCCCAGCAAATCGGCCGCCGCCTGGTGAGCTTGGTCGATCACCTCGTTGGTCCTGCGGCTGGTCTCGAAGACGCCGTCGGAGTTGGCGTTGCGGCGGCGCAAGTAATCGACCATGGCGTCGATCACGCTTTCCGGCACCTGGGTCCCGGCAGGGTTGTCGAAAAAGACGGCGGGACGTCCGCCGAAGTCTTCGCTGAGAGCCGGGAAACGGCTGCGGATGCGCTCAACGTCCCAGGCTCCGCTACGTTTGGGACGAGTAGTGGTAGCAGACTCCTTCAATCCCTCACCTCCAACACCACCGGACAATGATCCGACCCATAAACCTCCCGCAAGTGATCGGCCCTCTCTACCCGATCCATGAACTCACGGTTTACGCAGTGATAGTCAATCCGCCACCCGATGTTGCGCTCGCGGGCCCCGAACCGGTAGGTCCACCAAGTATAGAGCCCTTCCTCACCCGGATGCTGGAGTCGAAAGGGATCGGCGTAACAACGGGAGAGAAAAGTGTCCATCCAGGCCCGCTCCTCGGGCAAGAAGCCGGGATTCTTTCTGTTCTGCTTGGGGTTGCGCAGGTCGATCTCGGTGTGGGCGATGTTGTAATCGCCGCACAGGACAACGTGGCCTCCGTCCTTGCGTATGCGGTCGCAAAGCCTGCGGATGGCCCGGCAGAAGCGCAACTTGTATCCCAGCCGCGAATGGTCGTGGCGGCTGTTGGGAAAGTAGGCGTTGATGACCGTGAAGCCGGGATACTCGGTCAGCAGCACCCGTCCCTCCCTGTCGAAAGCCTTGACCCCCAAGCCCATCTGCACGTTGAGGGGCGGACGGCGGGAGATGGTGGCCACCCCGCTGTAGCCGCCTCTTCGGGCCGGATGCCAAACCGAGTGATAGCCCAGCGGATGCTCCAGTTCGTGGGAGAGCTGCTCGGGAAAGGCCTTGACTTCCTGCAAGCAGAGGACATCGGGCTGGTAGTCTTCGAACCACTCCAAAAATCCCTGACGCTCCGCCGAGCGGACACCGTTGATGTTCCAGGAAACCAGCTTCATGAATTCGATCTTAAGAATGACGTGCGGCCGTCCGCCGCAAGCGTTTCACCATGGAGGGCAACATTTCCAGAACCGTATCGATCTCGTCTTCCGTGGTTTCAGTACCCAGGCTGAAGCGGATGGCGCCTTGCAGGGCCGCTTTATCGAGGTTCATGGCCCGCAGCACGTGAGAACCGGAGTGACTGCCGCCATGGCAGGCCGCCCCGGTGGAAACCGCCACTCCCTCAAGATCGAGGGCCATCATCAGCGATTCGCCTTCCACCCCCAGAAAGCTGACGTTGGCGGTCTGGGGCAGGCGCTTGTCAGGCAGGCCGTTGACGACGGTATCGGGAATCGACTCGAGAATGCCCTGCTCCAGCCGGTCGCGCAGGTGGGCCATGCGCAAGGCGCGCTCCTCCAGTTCCTCCTGGGCCAGGCGGCAGGCTTCGCCCACCCCCACGGCGCCGCTGACGTTCTCGGTTCCGGAGCGGTAGCCGCGTTCCTGGGGTCCGCCCACCATCAGGGCCTTCAGTGGGAGTCCGCTGCGGACGTAGAGCGCCCCGCAGCCCTTGGGACCATGAAATTTATGTCCCGTCAGGGAGAGCAGGTCGACTCCAAGTTCCGACATTCGAACCGGGATCTTTCCCACCGCCTGGACGGCATCGCTGTGAACCAGAGCGCCATGTGCGTGGGCCTTGCGCGCGATCTCGGGCAGCGGCTGGACGACGCCGGTTTCATTATTGGCGTACATGACCGAAACCAGGACGGTTTCGCTGCCATGCTCTTGCAGCGCCTTGTCCAGTTCTCCCAGGTCCACAAGCCCCTGTTGGTTGACGGGCAGGATCGTCAGCTCGAAGCCTTCCTCTTCCAACTCGCGGCAGGGCTCGATGATGGCCGGATGTTCGATGCTGGAGATGATGATGTGGCGTCCCTGGCCGCGCCTTTGCAGCGCCACGCCCCGTACGGCCAGGTTGTCGGACTCGGTTCCTCCGCTGGTGAAGACCACTTCGCTGGAGCGGGCGCCCAGCAGCGCCGCTACCTGACCGCGGGCTCTTTCCATGGCGGCGCGGGCCGACTGCCCGGCCCGGTGGACGGCAGAGGCGTTGCCGTAGTCTCTGAGGAAGAACGGCGTCATGGCCTCGAAGACCCTGGGATCGACAGCCGTGGTCGCATTGTTGTCGAGATAGATCATGGCGTCGATCTATTCCAAAGCCACCAGTTCGATTTCAACGTCCACGTCTTTGGGCAGGCGCGACACCTCGACGGTGGCCCGTGCCGGCGGATTTTGATCGGGCGGGAAGTACTCGGCGTAGACCTGGTTGACGGCCCCGAAGTTGTCCATGTCGCTGAGGAAGATGGAGGTCTTGACGACCTTGTCGAGCGAGCTTCCGGCCGCCTCCAGGATGGCTTTGAGGTTTTCCAGCACCTGCCGGGCCTGGTCTTGAATTCCGACCCTCCGCACTTCGCCGGAACCCCCTTCCAAAGGCGGTGCGTCTTTCTTGGGCAGCAGCGGGATCTGCCCCGAGATGAAGATGAACCCGTTGGCCCGGATGGCCTGGCTATAGGGCCCGACGGGATCGGGAGCCCGGTCGGTGTAGACGACTTCTTTCATAGGCTGCAATGGTAGCCTCAGAGCGGCATTTCTGTCCACCGCGGCCGAGTCCTCGGGTCCGCCCGCAAAGCCCCTGCCAGCCTCACGATGATGGAGTTGAAGAGGAAAAATTTTCTGGTATGATTGTCACTTCCCCAAAGCCGGGGTAGCTCAGTCGGTAGAGCAGCGGACTGAAAATCCGCGTGTCGGCGGTTCGATTCCGTCCCCCGGCACCACTTCCTAACTTCAAGCTGACCAATGGGTTAATGTCGTGAGCGATAACTCTGAGGTTGCACACGGCTTGTGCAAAACGGAAGAAAACCGGAAGAGCGTGATAGCGACCGAACTGGCTCCGCTGGCGTTTCTGTCTTCGAACCTCCGCCGAATCACTTGGCTCAGCTGAACCACTCCGGGTTATCAATGAGCCGCTGCATGACAGTGCTGAGATTGGGGGAAGAGAACATGATGTAGGCCACAAAAAACCTGCTTGAAGCCTTCGTCAAGTACTCAGCCAGCGTTCAACAGAATGCCGATGTGCAGAAGGGGTCGCTGGCGAACATGAAAAAAACGTTTTGGATTCCGCCTGTGACTCTGCCCTTGGCTCCCGTCGCCGTGAATTGATCGCCCAAGATCGGAGAAACTGTGGCGTATCCCAACAACAAAGCACCCTCCTGAGCTGGGCCCTGCTTCACATTTTCATCCAACAGTCCCCGTATACCGGCGCAAACCCAGATCCGAGTAACGATAATATGGGTCTTTCCGACGTGCTCTGGGTCAATCTCGACGATTTCTGAAGAAGTAAATGTCTCTCCACACGCCTGATTCGGAGCAGTGCACTCTATCCGCGTGTCAAGGGTAAGTCGCACCATGTTTGCGGCCTCAGCGTCAGCAAACACGCCAGTGGAAACAATCGCAGCCAGGGCCAGCAAAACAGCAACTCTGAATCGGTTAGACATCGTCGTCTCCTCTCTCTTTCAGCGATTGTCGAAAAGTCTTTCTACAGCCAGCATTCGCTGGACCGCGGGATCGTCTATTGGGACATCTGAGCCGACCACGACGTGTCGGCTGACCTCCTCCTTGATGAAGCGCTTGAAGGCTTCGACATCCACCCCGTCGTCCCTCAAACCCGCTAGGAGAATCAAGTACTCCCTTTTCAGATCCAGAACAACTCTGCGATTGAAGTCGAGTTGGGCCTGTTCCGGTGCGACCTTAGCGCCGGCCGCCGCCGACTCGGTGGGAAGCTTGCGGTCGAGAATCGGCTTGCAAGCCGAGTGAGCTTCCATAAGCGCATCCCAGGCCCTGGTCCCTTCAAGCACACCAAATCGCGAAGCAAACAGTGTCAGCGGGCGATGGTCGCCCCTCTCATCCAGAATTACAATCCGGTTTTCAAGCATTCGCAGGAAGGTCCGCACCGCGGTGTAGGTGGTGACCGGTTGGTCGCCGCCTTGGATCGTGTAGCCGCGGGGCGTGTCCTTGAACACCTCTGGGACATCTTGCGCCGGGTCCTGCGCTGATAGAGACAGGAGGAGGAAAAAGGAAAGAACAGTCATTGAGAACGCGTTCATAGTTTATCTCCATTCGAATTACCGCGCCAATCCGTGTCTAAAGTAAATCTCTTTGAGCAAGAGTCTGCAGGTGGAGATAGAAGCATAGCCGCGGTCCACAAAACCATGTGTAGGACCGCGAGGAGGATCATCATGGGGGGAAGCCTCTCTCTTGGTAAAGCGATTCTCTTTGACTAAGCTTGGGCAGCTTAGCACCAAGGCTGCGAAAGAGGCAACCCCCCCTTGGTTGATTAGCTTTTCTCTCAATCCTTGTCAGGAGGACAGAAGGGATTGCCGGGGGTTTGGAAACAAAGGCGGCGGACAGGGGATGCACCACTACAAGGAAACCACCGCCTCTGGCCGCCTTCGGTCTCAAGGAGGATGCCGCCGGCAAGAGGGAGCGATTTACCGCCGACACGTGGCGGGAGGTGCGCCGCTGGCTTGATCGGGACGCCGAAGCTCTTGCCTACGGAAGCTACCGGACGCCCGGAAAGATCAAGTTGCGGGCTTACATCGAGGACTGGCGCGGCATGCACAAGAGCTCCTACCGCGTGTCGACCTGGCGGGATTACGTAAGCGTCCTGAGGACCTGGCTGCTGCCCGGTTTGGGAGACGTCCGCTTCGACCGTCTCGATGCGCGGAGCGGGCGAGTTGCAGAAGTTCCCAGCCTTCTGCGCCAGGCACCCCCCGCGTGTTGCGCGGAGCGGGCCGTGAAGTCGGGCGTGCTGCTGGTACGCCAGAAGGTGGTGTCCACCACGGGCGACGAGTTCGATAATGCCTACGAGCTGGAGCCGCCCAAGGGCCGGCTGGAGGTGTTCGGCAAAGTCAACGTCGGCGCTTGGCTGGCCCGGATCCGGAAGGAAAGCGGAAGGATACCGGAAGGAATTCTGAAAATCGAGTCTCCAGAGCCCATGAACCCTTACGAGCCCAAGTACCTGAGGATGCTGAAGAAAACTCGCTCAGGCTAAGGGTGACTGGATTGGCCTATACATGCGGAATCGGACTGAAAATCCGCGTGTCGGCGGTTCGATTCCGTCCCCCGGCACCATTATTTTCAACAACTTAGCGCCGTCGGCCTCTTCTCCGAAAATCCCACTGTGGGACATATGTGGGAAAAACGAGCCCATTAAAGTGCCTCCTCGCGCTCATTTTAGGGCTCTTCGAAGGACAGTCGTTCGACGGCGGACTTGGTGTGCTGATCGCTCAGGTGAGCGTAGCGGAGAGTCATGGCCATGGTCTTGTGGCGCATCAGTTTCTTGATGGTCAGCAGGTCCACCCCGCTCATGGCCAAGAAACTCGCGAAGGTATGACGATTATGCCGATATCGGCATAATCGTCACTCCACTGGTCACGGTTCCCGTCTCTCCCGGCCTACTCTCAAGCAGATGGCCCGCTTCGGCTCGCCCGACTACTCCCAAGAGGAACTGGTGGCCGAGATGGGCGCGGCCTTCCTGTGCGGCGAATCCGGCCTAGAGCCCGCCGCGATCGAAAACCAAGCGGCTTACATCTCCGGCTGGCTGAAGCGGCTCAAAGGCGATCCCCGCTTGGTGGTGATCGCTGCGGCCCAGGCCCAGAAATCGGCCGATTTCATCCTTAACCGCCAACCCCAGCAAAGCCACTGAAGGCCCTGACCTGAGCGGAAAATGAGCGCTCAGGGCTGGGCAAGGTCCGCCATGGGCGCTCCCGTTCCGCCACGGGGAAGGAGAGCCGCCATGAAGACCAAGCAAGTCGCCCTCTATGGCCGCCAACACCCGCGTCTCTACTTCGGAGGAGCAGTCGGCCAAGCCCCAGCTATTAGACTTGCGCAAGTACGCTTCGCAACGGGGCTGGAAGATCGCCGGGGAGTATGTGGACGAAGCGGTAAGCGGAACCAAGAGCAGCCGCCCGGCCCTCAACCGCCTGATGGACGATGGCAAGAAGCGCCGCTTCGACATCGTGCTTGTCTGGCGCTTTGACCGCTTCGCCCGCTCGACCCGCCATCTGCTGATCTCGCTTGAGGAGTTCCGCGATGTGGGCATCGACTTCGTGAGTTTCCAGGAATCCATCGACACCACCAGCCCTCTAGGAATGGCTGTGTTCACCATCGTCAGCGCCGTGGCCCAGCTTGAGCGGGATATCATCGCCGAGAGGGTCAAGGCCGGGCTGAGGAAGGCCAAGGCGGAAGGCAAGGAGTTGGGACCGCCAAAGGCCGATATCGATGCTGAGAGGCTTCGAGAGATGGCCGAGAAGGGTATGAGCCTGAGACAGATGGCTAGGCTGCTGAAGGTGGGGAAATCGACCGTGGCCCGCAAGCTCAAAAGGTTGGGCCAGCGTCAGAGTGGTACTCTTGGCTAGCGTCAGAGCACCGTCCGAGGGAATGCAGTAGTATTTCTGGTTATGCATGGAAATGGCGCACTAAGGAGTGTGAAAGATTTCGTGGTTTAGGGGAGCGAATGCTCTGGAGCAGCGTCCTGAGTCGGCCCTTACTCAAACTTGCAAATCCGCAAAGCAAACCTCGAACATGAGGAGGGAGGAGGGTACCGATATGGAGGAAATCAACAATACAGAGGCTCCAAACCGGGTCGCAAAACCCGGCAACGTATTCCTGGCAGCACTTCATGTGCTGGTACTGGCACTTTCTTTGGTGGTTCATCCACCGCTAGAATCCGGCGCCGCCAGGGAGCTGCCCTAAGCCACGAAAGAGAGTCAATCGCATACCTGGGAGCAGAGGGGCGCTCGTCGATCTTGCGCCGCCCCTGAGCCGAATCGTTAGCGGCAGGAGAACCCGCCCCATGGCAAAGCCAAAGGATGACCCAATAGGTCCGGCTGAATTAAAGGAGTATCTGAACACGTCGTCCGACTTTACGTTCGAACTTCGCTGCCTCGAACGCTTGTCCTCACTAGGATCTCAATGCGACCATGGTGGCTCCTATACCGATCCCGTCACACAGAAGACACGTCAGTTCGACATTCGCGCGCAGAAATCTCATGGGAAACTTCGCGTGCGATGCGCCATCGAATGCAAGAGCCTGACGGACTCGTTCCCCTTGTTGGTTATGTGCGTGCCGCGCTCAGCAGATGAAAGCTTTCACGAGTTGATACTCTCCTACCATCCAGACATGGTGGAGCAGCCTCACCCTCGGATTCGCGCATTCGACGAGAATTGTAGGACAATCCGTGTGACCGCGCCAGCTTCGGCCTATGGCGTTGATGGGTGCGTTGGCAACACAAACTCGGCATGTTAACCCGCCACCGGTAGGTCACGTGAGCGACCTACCGCTAGAGCTAGAGCGCAGGTCCCGCCCGACGCATATGGAAATCAAGCGGGGTAGATGGTTACGTCGAAAATTGCGCCGAATCAATTCAATCACCAGGACGCCGACCGCTACAAGAACTCCGGTCAGGCCCCCCGACCAGAGGTCCGTGAGGTTCAGCGTTAGCTTACAAAACGCAAAGACACTAAGGCCGGTGATGGTGTAGTAGAGAAAGCGATTGTATTTAATAATCCTCGAGAAAGTATTCACCCGCTTCTTTTCTTGTGCGATCCAAAGATACCTCTCCCATCTAAAATCGTTTGACTTTGGCTCCAGGAATTCTCGCATGTAGACCGCCACAGCTTGTGTCCCCAATTCGAGGTTCAGATTCTGAACAGTCGCCAAGACGGTTAGTATTGTCGTCAAGATCAAAAGAATTGCCGGGGCCCCGGTGTTGGGAAGGCCATCATCCTGCACTTGGCCAAAGGCATAGCTTACGAAGGCCCCGTTGACGATTAGCACCGCCCCGAGTATTTGAAGGCTTAGGCGATTGTTGTCGCGAATCTCGTGACGCAGTGCCCCGTGTTCAGCGACGAGAGTATTGTGATTGCTCGGCAATTGGATGGACTTGCCGTCGCCAGGCGAATCCTCTTCTGGAGATTGTAGCGACTCTTCAGGTGTGTGTTTCATTGTCTTTCTCCAATTCCATCGATCAACGTAGACGAAGCAGATTAGGAACAAGAAGGAAAGCAAAACCCCGAATCGTAAACCGAAGACCAGTAGCGCTCCTAGTGAAGTGAGAAGTATCGCCCAAATAATCATGGTCCAACGAAGGATGCTCACACCAGAAAGGCCTGGCCTTGGATGGCAGATCGCTGACAAGTCGATATCGTTCGCTGCGCTACGAATCTCAAGATCGTCCATGATTCGACGGGCTCGGCCCATCGTATAGCTCTCCGCGAATAGAGCCCAGCCAGCAAGCAGAAGGACAACACCGAGAAAACCTGTGCGCCAGGAGTGCCAAATTCCCCAGTCCGACGGCTTCAAAAGGGCTGAAGGATCTTCGGGAACGAGAGCTGCTACAAGGAGCAAGGTGGCGAGAAGCACTAACGCGGGCCACTGCAACAGAGTGGAGTTGTGATGGCACCAAAGTTGAATTAGGCTATCTTGGCCCGTTGCAGTATTCTGCGTGTCAGTTTTTGTTGCCATCGATTCGAAGACCTGCTAGTTGGGAACTCTAGTCTGGGGCAGAATCTTTGTCAAGAGGTTAGAGAGGGCAAGCAGTACTCCGAAAACTATAACAAGTTACGCGAGTCACCCTCGTTCGAAGAGCCACCAGACGGCTTCCGGCAAGGTGGGACTCCGTGCTACGCTTTCCCAAGCAGCCCATGGCTCGAAAACAAGTTCCGAAGAAAACGAAGGAGAGGCTGTCCTCAGGGAGTTCGCCCACAAGTGTGCCATCTGCGGTGGCAGAAACCCTCATTTGCACCACATCGACGGGGACCCCTCGAACAACGAGCATAAGAACCTGATCCCGCTCTGCCCCAACCACCACCTTATTGACCAACATGCACCAACTGCGGTGACGGACCCTCGAAAACTGCGCCTCTTCCGACAGTTCAAAGACCCAAGCATCCTGTCGCCAGAGTTCGAGGCGTTGTTCAGCAGATTCCTTTTCCTCCTCGAATTAGAAAAAAATTCCTTCGACGTTAAGCAAGCTACCTTGTCGGTTGGGGAGTTGACCTCGTTCGTCTCAGCACTCAAGATGGGCAACTTCTACGCGGAGCAGATTGGGCGCCTGCTCAAGAGGCCTAGTCGGGTAAGTCTTGTTTTCCCCGACCCCAGGGCCGAGGAAAAGGGGAGGCGCGGGCGGCCTTCTTCAAACAGCTCGAAGAGAATCGAGAAAAGACTATTGCCCTAATCGTGGAGCTCCTTCGCTTCCAGGAATGGAATTCGACTCCAGCTCCTGATCCCCGGTGGGGACTTGTGATGGAACCGGAGCTGCCTGGCTTGTGACGGAACCGGGACATGTCTTGAATGTTGGCGTCCGCAATGAAGGCATCCCTAGCGAACCCTTGCGGTTCCTTCGCCACGCAGGCTCGCCTATAGCGAGGAAGCCTGTTGCTTGGTTTTCAGCCGGTGGCGACTGTGAGTTCGACGGTAGCCTTTGAACCTGTCGGGTGCGTTCGGACCTGTCAGCCATTCCTCTAGGCAATCTACATGTGGGATATATGTGGGAAAAACGAGCCGTTATTGGGGAAACCTTGGAAATAACGGACAGGTCGGCGCTCTTCCGCAAGCTGTTGAGAGAAGGCGACTTAGGCGCAAGTCACTTCCAATGCTGGTTTCTCGGAAATGGGCTTTTTGGGGACTGAAAATCCGCGTGTCGGCGGTTCGATTCCGTCCCCCGGCACCACTTTGTCTTTCCCTCCGCTCAGATGCTTCCTGGTTCATGAGAGCCCCCTGCTTTCACACTGAGCCGTGCGCCTCTTACTGCTGACTCTGGATCTCAGTCACCGGCAGGCTGGCGAACTGGCCGGGGCGCACTTGAATGGCGGTGGCCGCCACATCCTCGTCGGGAATCACCCGCAAAATGCCCCGAAAATCGCTGAAATCGGGCGGCGCGTCCCAATCAAACTCGTCGACGAAAGCCGACAGATGGCCGTTGCCGTTCAGCATGACCTGAGCGGTGGCCACCAATTGGGCATCGAGGTCGAGCAGTTCCAGATGGATGGCGTTGTTGCCGGCGTCCAGGTTTTGGATGGCCACTCCCGTGCGAAGCGCAGGAATCTGCGAATCGATGGGGGCCGTGAAGCCGTCGCTGAAGTCGCCTGTCGCCCCCACTCCTGCCAGCCCAAAAGCGCCGCCGAAGAGGATCACCCCGGCCAGCGGCTCTTGCGAGCGCACGGTCACGGCGCCCGTCAGGGGCTCGTCGCCTTGGCCGTCGGTTTCCAGGAAGCGTAGGGCGTTGGCAGCAAGGATGAACTCGGTGGATCCGTCCACCGGCTGGCCGTTGAGATCGACCATCAGCGGGCTACCTTCGTCTCCGAAGGCTTCCAACCGCACAAGCGTCTCCGTCGAGCTGCGGTTTTCCAGCAGAATCTGGGAGGTCAAGCCGCCGCCGTTGCCGAACTGTGCGAAGTGGATGACGTTGTCGAGCTCCGGCGCAGGCTGCAGCTGACGGGCACAGTAGGTCATGTCGTCCAATGCCGCAAAGCCGACACCCGACTCGTTAATCATCTCGACTGTCTTTACAAAGCGGTCATTGGATTGGACCGAATTGAAGTTGACTTGCACCCATCCGCTGGAGTCCGCCGAAGCGGAGGTGATCTCTTCTTCCTGTTCATCCAGAAGTCGCACTCTGAGAGGTCCGACCTGACCCCGGATGAAGAAGACGAGTTCTTGAGCGGGGGTTTCAAACTCGATGGTGGCGGTTTCATTGGGAGCGGCCATGAAGGCCTGCACTCCCGTGTGATAGATCGCCGTCACACCGATCCTGCGCACTTCTCCGTTGAGAAAAGTTACCCGATTCGGGGGATCTCCACGCGTAAATTCACCAGTCGTGTCAAAGAACCCTTCGAAGGAAAAAGGCGTATCAAAGGGCGGAGTCCCCGCGAAACCGCCTATTTGGGATGTGATTACGACGGTCAAGGCAGTGATGTACTTAAGCATCCGGTCTCCTCTTCACCCGGCTTGCTTCTGGATTCTCGCTGCAATACCGAGTGGGCGATGCGATGTTCGCTTGTTTTTAGCAAAGATAAACCAGCGGATGCAATGGTTCCTACTTTGGAGGTTCGGTATCCAACAGGGGCAGGCGGATGCCGCCGGGAGGCGGAGTGCGAGAAAGAGTCTAACGCCTGCTACTCAGGAGCGAGCGCGTCACTCCGCCTGCAAAGTAGGAGGCGGGTGCTACAATCCCTCTGGATGTCACAGATCATAGCCTGTACCATCGTCTCCAACAATTATTTGGCCTTTGCGAGAGTTTTCGCCAAGTCGTTCCTGGAGCACCACCCCGACGGGCAGGTTTTCACTTTGATCGTGGACCGGCCCGACCCCCGCGTCGATTACGCGGACGAGCCTTTTCACAGCGTGTTCGTAGAGGATCTGGGCATCGAGGCCTTCCGCAACATGGCCTTCCGCTACTCCATCCTGGAACTCAACACCGCCGTCAAGCCCTTCTGGCTCACCTACCTTCACCAGCAGACAGGGGCCTCCCGAGTCTTCTATTTCGATCCCGACATCCTGGTGCTGGCACCGATGGACGACTTCTTTTCCAAGCTGGAAAGCCATGACGTGTTGTTGACGCCCCACGTCACGGGACCCATCGACGACTCTCACCATCCCTCGGAGAGAGACATTCTCTCGGCGGGCATCTACAACCTGGGGTTTCTGGGAGCCGCCCTCAACCCCCGGACCCGGAAGTTTTTCGAGTGGTGGGGCGACCGCCTGCACAAGACCGGCTACAGCCAGGTCGAGCAGGGGCTCTTCGTCGACCAGAAGTGGATGGATTTCGCTCCCGCCTTTCTTGAGCGGGCCCTGATCGTCCACGACCCCGCGCTCAACGCGGCTTATTGGAATCTGATGCAGCGGCATCCCCGAATGGAGAAGGGAGAGTGGCGGGTCGGCGAGTCGCGCTTGCGCTTCTTTCATTTCAGCGGATTCGATCCTCGCAACGTGGAGCGAATCTCCAAGCACCAAGACCGCTTCAGGCTCTCAGACCTACCTGATCTCAAACCCCTCTTCGAGCGCTATTCGAAGCTGCTGGCGGAGGAAGGGGCGGACGAGGTGGCGGATCTGCCCTACACTTACGGCAGCTTCGACAATGGCGTCGGAGTGCCTGCATTCTGCCGCAAAGCGCTGCAATCGCTGGACAGGGAGGGGCGACGTTGGCCCGACCCCTTTGCCGTGGGCGAGGGCAGCTTCTACCAATGGCTGCACCAACCCGACCCCTACTTCAGAGAGTTGCCCCGATGGGCCTTGAGCGTGTGGGATGCTGATCCTCAATGCTGGCAGCTTTTTTCCTTCGACCATCCCGAGGACCCGGAACGATTCGGAAGGTGGCTGCTTTCCGAAGGCGTCCGCATCCATAACGTCGACGAGGCCTTTCTGGAGGACTGGGAATCGCAGTTGGGCGGACGCGGGGCTGTCCTCAGAGCCGGTCGCCACCCGGTCTGGAAAGGCGCCAAGAGGAGCGATCTCGACAGCATCCTGCGCTCTCAAAGGCGGGGAGCCTTAAAGGAGTGGCTATGGAGGCTGGGAAAAGCGTCCCATTTCTGGCTGGCGCCCGAACTCGGATTGGATCGCGAGGGTCCTCGGGTCTCGCGCTTGGCCCTGGCCATTCAGCTCAGCCGCCAGGATCTGCGTGATCGCTACCCCGAACCGTTGGGCGCCTCCTGCGCCGATTTCGCATCATGGTTCGTCACCCACGGCGCCAGCGAATATGAATTGCCTCCCGCAGCCTTTGAACCCGTCATGTCGAGCTTCCCTGTCCGTCAGAGGCTGCGGTTGAGACTTTGGTGGCTTCTGCGCAAGCGTGTTCTTCGCTTCAAAGTCGAGGAGAGGGGGGAGGGCGCACAGCACCCTGAATCCGACGCGGGGCAGCGCCCACCAGTTGCTGTCGATGAGGATGCCGGAGCGCTGCCCCTGTCCAGCGCCAGACGGGGAGTTCACGTCATCGGCTATTTGAATGCGCCCACGGGCAAGGGGGAAGAGGGACGAGGCACGCTGGCGGCACTGGAGGCGGCCTCAGTTCCCCACAGGGCGTGGGTGGTGGACGGGCGAACGCAGAGGTTCTCCCGAGAAGACTCACATCTTCTCTCCACCCAGCCCTCGGACTTGGCTTTAGTGCTCTATCACGTCAACGCCGACATGATGGGGGCCGTGCGGCGCCACATGCCGGTCCGCTTGCGCACGGTTCCCTTACACGTGGGCTACTGGGACTGGGAACTCAGCCATTTCCCGCTTTCCTTTGCCGACCGTTTCGAGGGACTGGACGAAGTTTGGGCGCCCAGCCGCTTCTGTCAGCAGTCCTTCGCCTCTCTTTCTCCGCTGCCGGTGCGGTGGGTGCCGCCATGCGTCATCGCCGCCCAGTCCGGCATCGAGCCCGAGCGCCTTTCGAGCGTACCCGACCAGGCTTTTCTCTTCTTCAACTCCTTCGACGTCCGATCCAGTCCCGAACGCAAGAACCCCCGCGGATTGTTGCAGGCTTTCAACCTGCTCTACCGGCAGGCGGGAGAAAAGGTTCACCTCCTGCTCAAGATCAATCACGCCCAGGACGGCTTGGAGGTGGTGCAGGAACTGAAGGCAGAAGCCGAGGGACTGCCGGTCACGTTCATGACCGAACAAAAGACCCGTCCGGAGATGAATGCGCTGATGGCGGCTTGCGACTGCTATGTCTCGCTGCACCGCTCAGAAGGACTGGGCCTGCCTCTCATCGAAGCCGCTTACCTCGAAAAGCCGGTCGTGGCCACCGATTACAGCGGCAACACCGATTTCTTGGACGAGTCCACCGGCTGGCCGGTCAACTACAACATGTGCCGGCTGGAGAAAGACATCGGACCCTATCCGGCGGGGACGGTGTGGGCCGACGCCGACCCGGAGCATGCCGCCTTTCAGATGGCCGAAGTCCTTTATCAGCCTCGCGAGCGCCAAAAACGCGCCCAGGCAGCCCTTCGAAAAGCTCTCGATCTCTATTCGCCCGCCGCCGCCGGCCGCCGCTTGGCCCAGGAATTGGACCGGCTCCTGCCCTGACAGGCAAGGATTCAACGTTTGGTCCAGGGGAGATCGCCGGCCTCTTCAAGGGTCTTTCCGGCGGCCCTCTCACGCAGAAGACGGGCAAGGCGCTTCAGCTCCCAGCGGGCGCCGCTGAGCACGGCGGCCGATTGTCCTCCTTCTAGAAACACTTTGACACAGGGCTTGTTGGGGTTGTCGCGGTTGGGCTGAAAGTCGGCGCCTGCGATCCTGCTGTCCTCTTCCGAGCCCTGGGAGGGCGGGTCCAGAGACACGATCGGCCAGTCGAACTTTTCCCTCAGCATCATGAGGGAAAAACCATATCAAAGGCGGCGGGGGAGAGGTCAAACCGGCTGCCCTTTTGACGGCTTCAGCCGGGGCTCGCGATAATGGGCTTTGATGAGAGGTTTCCCGGGTCGCTCTTTGATGCATCGGATCGCCCTCTCCACCATCACCCTGGTGTTGGCGGTGGCTGCCTTTGAGGGCCTTTGCCGCCTGCTGGACGTCGACTTCAATCCTCACGCCCACTGGCAATACCACCCTGAGCTGGGGTGGACCCAGGCCCGTTCCAAGACCTTCACCGAGCGCAAGCACGGCGAAAACGTCATCGTGCAGTTCAATTCGCTGGGATTCCGCGACCTGGACCACTCCTTTTTCAAGCCCGAAGGCGTTCGGCGCATCGTCATCCTGGGCGATTCCTTCAGCGAGGCTCTGCAGGTCAACCTGGATGACACCTACTGGCGGCAACTGCAATTGATGCTCAACGGCGGCCAGACCGGGCCCTGGGAAGTCATCAACCTGGGGGTTGGCGACTACGGGTCGATGCAGGAACTGCTGGCGCTGCGCCGATATGGACTGCGCTTCGAGCCCGACATCGTCATCTCCCAGATCTTTCCGCTCAACGACATCTGCAACAACACCCTGGAGCTGGCCGGGCTGTGCAAGAGCCGCAACGACCGCTACCGGCCCTACGCCGCCTTACGCCAGGGGCAACTTGTGCCCGTGTGGGACCAACCGCTGCGCCACAAGCTGCGTAGTTCGCTGGTTTCCTTCGGCGTGCTGGAGCGCGCCTACCTGCAGTTTGTGGCTCAGGAGACGGGACAGGTGCAGGAACGCCAGCATCAGGCCCGCATCGCCCAGCGGGGGCTTCCGGCCGACCCCCTCATCTATACCCTGGCCAGGGATAAGGACCAGATTGACCAGGTACGCCGGGGCTGGAGCATGACCGAGCGCATCCTGGAAGAAACCGCCCGCGAGTGCCGCCAACGCGGGATTCCCTGGCTTCCGGTTGTGGTCCCGTTTTTCGCCCGAGTAGGGACTGCATTTCCTGAATTTCAGCGTTCTTACCCCCACGTCCCCCTGGCACGTGATTACCCGGAACAGCGCTTAAGACGCTTTTTTCACCGTCTTGAAGTACCCTCGGTGATGGCCTTGGAGATCTTTGACGAGTATCCGCATCTGGCCCTGCCTCCGCGGGGAGGACATCTCAACCCCAACGCTCACCGCCTGGTGGCGCAAGCCATTTACCGCCAACTGATCGACTCGCAGTGGGTGGAGCCGTTAACGACCCGAGAAGTAGGCGAATCGCAATGATTGAACTTCTAACAGCCGAAAACCTGATCGCCCTGGCCACGCTGACGGCCCTCGAAATCGTGCTGGGCATCGACAACATCGTCTTCATCGCTATCATCAGCGCCAAGCTGCCCAAGTCCCAGCAGCCAAGGGCCCGCCGCCTGGGACTGGCGGCGGCCATGATCATGCGCATCCTGCTGCTGCTGGGCATCACCTGGATCATGGGACTGACGCGTCCGCTCTTCGAGGTGCTGGGACATGCTTTCTCGGGACGCGACCTGATCTTGCTCATCGGAGGGCTCTTCCTCATCGGCAAGGCCACTTACGAGATCCACGACAAGCTTGAGGCCTCCCACAAGAAGGACAAGAGCGGCAAGCCCAGGGCCACCTTTGCCGCCGTCATCGCCCAGATCATGCTGCTCGACGTCGTCTTCTCGCTCGACTCGGTCATCACCGCCGTGGGGATGGTCAAGAGCATCGCCATCATGATCATCGCCGTCATCACCGCCGTCACCGTCATGCTCATCTTCGCCGAGAAGATCTCCAACTTCATCGAGAAGCACCCCACCCTCAAGATGCTGGCCCTCAGCTTCCTGCTCCTGATTGGAGTGATGCTGGTGGTGGAAGGCACCGGCCAGCACGTGGAAAAGGGCTACATCTACTTCGCTATGGGCTTCTCGCTGCTGGTGGAGCTCCTCAACATGCGCGTGCGCGCCAGACGCCGCGACGCCCGCTTCCAAGCCATCCCCAGCGAGGAATAAGGAAACCTACCAGGAAGCGCCCATGAGAGGTTGAAAGAAAATGCACCAGGCCTGGTGGGAGGCGCATCCTTGCGGCGATCCTGGAACTGCCGCACAAAAACTACACCCTCTCCAGCCCCCGACCCGTCCCTCAGACGCCTCCTCTGCAATCCCCTCATCACCCTTCCAACCCCCAAAAACCGCTTTGCATCCAAGCCCCCTATTTTTGTATAATGCCGTCTTCCCCAAGGCGGGGTCGTAGTTCAGTTGGTTAGAATGCCGGCCTGTCACGCCGGAGGTCGCGAGTTCGAGTCTCGTCGGCCCCGCCATTCGAGCCGTTTCGGCTCGACAACTTCCAAAGTCCAAGGCTCCAATCTCCAAGGGATGCTGACGAATGCCCGCAAGGTCGCAGGGACCGGATAGGGACGATTTTTCGTAGGTCCTGCAAGCCGTTTGTCTTCAACAGCTTGCTTTGCTGGGAACCTGTTGCGCCGGAAGTCGCGGGTTTGAGTCTCGTCGACCCCATTCGAGCCCGTCGGCTCGAGCTCTCAGAGCCCAAGCCCCAACTCCCAAGAGTGTGTCCAGTCCGCTGTCCTTCTCGGCTCGCTTGGGAGTTGGCATTTGGAACTTGGTAGTTCGCAGAGCGCGTCTCGTCGGCTCTATTCATCCAGGATCCGGCCGATGTCGCGTGCACTGTGGAGGACTCGGACGATCTCGATACCCCTCGACAGTGGTCGATAGAAAACCAAGTGCTTCTCGAAATGGGGCATCGGCTAGAAGCGAAGATCGGAAAGTTTGGGTTCCTGGGTTGGATAGCGGACGCCGATTTCGGGCATTTCAAGCAGGCGCTTGAAGCCCGCCCAGAGCGACCGGTAATAGCGGAGTGCCGCGCGCGGGCTATCTTGGGCGATGTAGACGGCCTGCTCGTCGATGTCACGCTCGGCATCGGAGGAGAGGAGTATCCTAGCCTTCACTGGACAGCTGCTCGCGGTAGCGCTGTTTGAAGAGCCGGATCTTCTCTTCGATGTACTCGTCGGTCGCTTCGATGCGCCCCGAGCCCAGGCCCGCCAGCAGTTTGGCGTCCAGGTCGCGCTTCTCCTTTCGCCGCTGGTCCTGCCGCACCAATTCCTGCAGATACTCGCTGGCCGATGCGTAGTCGCAGCGCGCCACCTCGCCTTCGATCCACTCCCGCAGCGATTCGGGGATCTCGAAGTTCAACGAAGCCAGAGGATCATTGGTCGCCATTCCCCTATGCTAGTTAGATTCCACAGGTGCTGTCAATGATCCATCAGAACCAAAAGAGAAGGCCGCCGCAAGACCAATGCCCAAGACTCGGGAGAGGCAGTCAGCCCAACAAGAGAACGAGGTGCGCGACGAGATTGTCCCCAACTGGGTAAGCGGCGGGCAGGGGGCAGGGCGACAAACGGACCAAGCCCTCGCGCAGCCGTATGCTAACAAAACAGGGTATCGGAAACCGCATCCTCCTCGTTGTTCCAGAAATAGGCTAAGGGCTCTCGACGGGGGGGATCTTGACGGCGATGGCGGTTAGGTCGTCGAAGACATGCGAGGGGGCGGCGAACTGGGTGACGGCGCTGTGTAGGGCATGGACGATTTGGCTGCTGTCGCCTTGCCGGTGGGCGGCGATGACCGAACGAACGGCGCTGATGTCGAAGTCTTCATCTTGTGTTCCGCGAGTCTCGATGACTCCGTCGGTGTAGAGAACCAGGACTCCTCCCCCCTCCAAGACGGCCTGACCAGACTGGTAGCGGCTGCCGGGCAGCAGCCCGACCGGCAATCCCCCGGCCTCCAGACGGCTGCATTCTCCCCGAGAAGCGAAAAGCAGCGGAGGCGGATGACCAGCGTTGGCGTAGCGCAAACAGCCCGAACCCATGTCGAGAACCGCGTAGAAAAGGGTGGCGAAGCTGGCGCGGTCGGTCACCTCGTAGAGTGTCGTGTTGAGGCTCCGCAAGAGCGCCTCTGGGGATGCGTTCTCTTTGGCTAGCGCCCGAAGCGAGATCTGGACAGCGGGCATCAACAAGGCGGCTGGCAAGCCTTTTCCCGAAACGTCGGCGATCACAATGCCCAGGAGGTCGTCCGAAACAGGAATGAAATCGTAATAGTCTCCGCCAACCACCTTGGCCGGCCAGTTGCGGGCCGAGATGTCGATTCGGTCGGAAGGGGGCACGTTCTGACTCAGGAGTTGCCGCTGCACTTGGGCGGCTAGTTCAACCTCGCGTACCAATTCGTCGCGCTGGCGCCTGGCCTTTTGGAACAACTGTTGGCGGGCCCGGCCCAGCCGATAAAGGGCCGTCACGACACTGAGGAAGACCGCCGTCAGGACCCAATCGCGGCCGAACAAGAGCCAGGTTGAGCGCTCCAAGGGTCCAAACCATTGGCGCAGAGCCACGCAGACAACAACCAACAACAGCGTGGTGCGCAGGCGGTGGGTGAGAGCGCTGTAGCTGAGCGGGACCAGGTAGATGTAGCCCAGTGAAAGGTCAGGTCCGGCCAGATAGTCGCCGTAAGCGATGGCTCCGATCGTCAGGCCGATCAATAGCGACTCCACCCGGATAATCCTGTCCGTCAACCTCTTGATATCGTCCGCCACCGGCCCTCCTCGAAGAATACTCTCACGCTCAACGCATTCTTGAAACAAGATGCCTCGGGTCAGATTGCAGATTCAACCGAGAGGGAGTCTCGCAGGGGTGTGAAAGCAGGCCGCCCGACTTGAGTGCGGGCTGGCTTTTCAAGACGGACCTACTGTGCTTGAATCGGGCTCATGGCCAACCTTCAGAGGGAACCCAAGAAGTATGACGTGGTGGTGATCGGGTCGGGGGCGGGGGGCGGGACCTCGGTTCGGGTGCTGACGGAGAAAGGGCTCGAGTGCGCGCTGATCGAGGCGGGGCCGATGCTCGATCCGTACAGCGAATTCAAAGAGCACCAGTGGCCCTATCAGGTCGATCACCGGGGAGCGGAACAGGGCGGCAAGGCCTACTTCGGCAAGGGCAAACCGTTCGGCTACTTCTCCACCACCAGCGGAGGCTGGCAGTTGGACGGAGAACCTTACACGGTGGGCGAGGGCAGCCAGTTTCAGTGGTTCCGCTCGCGCATCCTGGGCGGACGCACCAACCACTACGGACGCATGTCGTTCCGCTTTTCCGACTATGACTTCAAGCCCTACGATAAGGACGGACTGGGCGTCAACTGGCCCGTCTCCTACGACGACATCTCGCCCTATTACGACAAAGCAGAGTCCTTTATCGGGGTCACGGGATCGGTGGAAGGCATCCGCAGCGCCCCGGACGGGATCTTCCAGCCCCCGCCGCCTCCCAAGGCTCACGAACTGCTCATCAAGCAGGCCTGCGACGGACTCGGCATCCCCTGCATTCCCAACCGCCGGGCCGTCATCACCACGCCTCTCAACGGACGGGCCCCCTGCCACTACTGCGGTCATTGCAACCGCGGCTGTCTCACCGCTTCGGCCTACTCCTCCAGCCAGGTGGAGATCCTCCCCGCCCTGGAGAAGGGCAATCTCACCATCTTCTCCAATTGCATGGCGCGGGAGATTCTGACCGACGACAGCGGCAAGGTTACGGGCGTCTCCTACATCGACAAGGAGAGCCGGCAGGAAAAGCAGATCCGCTGCCGTGTGCTGGTGCTGGCCGCCAGCGCCTGCGAGTCGTCCCGCCTGCTGCTCAACTCGAAGTCGCCCCGCTTCCCCGACGGAGTGGCCAACGGTTCAGGCCTGGTGGGACGCTTTCTGATGGACACGGTGGGCTTCTCGATGAGGGGCTACGTCCCCGCTCTGGAAGGACTGCCCCGCTACAACACCGACGGCTTCGGAGGCGCTCACCTCTACATGCCCTGGTGGCTGTTCGACGACGCCAAGCTGGATTTCCCGCGCGGCTACCACATCGAGATCGGAGGCGGCTACGGCTTGCCCGGCGTGGGCTTCGGAGGAAGCACCATCGAGCGCCATGGGGGCTTCGGCCAGGGCCTGAAAGAACAGATCCGCAAAGAGTACGGCTGCTTCGTCTATTTCGCCGGCCGCGGAGAAATGATCCCCAACAACCTCAGCTACTGCGAGATCGATCCCCAGGTGGTCGATCAATGGGGCATTCCCGTGCTGCGCTTTCACTTCAAGTGGTCCGACTACGAGTGGAAGCAGGCCCGCCATATGGAGAAGACCTTCTCCGAGATCATCGAGGCCATGGGAGGCACCGTCCAGAACCCGCCGCGGCCAGGCGACCGGGGCATCTCGGTGGGGGGAGAGATCATCCACGAGGTGGGCACCGTACGCATGGGAGACAGTCCCAAGGCTTCGGTGCTCAACGCCTTCAACCAGGCTCACGAGGTCCCCAATCTTTTCGTTGTGGACGGGGGCTGCTTCGTGGGCAATCCCGACAAGAATCCGACTTTGACCATCAACGCCCTGGCTTGGCGGGCGGCAGACTATCTGGCCGAAGAAATGAGGAAAGGCAATGTCTGAGCAGGTCCATCCACTCCCTAAACTGAAAAGCCTTTCGCGGCGGGAGATGCTGCGGCGGTTCGCGGCAGCCGTGGTGGTCGCGGGCAACTGTACCTTCAGTCCTGAGGCGGCCCGCCATGTGCACGAGATGGCGCGTGAGTCTCTGTCCCAGGACGGCGCCTATGCTCCCCAGTTCTTCAAGCCCCACGAGTTCGCGACCCTGCAGCGGCTGACCGAACTGATCATTCCCGCCGACGACCGCTCGGGCAGCGCCCGCCAGGCCGGAGCGCCTGAATTCATCGATCTGCTCTGCAGCCAGAACGATGAGCTGGCCGATATCTACAGCGGCGGACTGCTGTGGCTGGAAGGCGAGGCCCGGCGCGAGCACGGCGATGCTTTCCTGGCTCTGGAAGAGGCCGATCAGGCGTCCTTGCTGGAATTGCTGGCAGCGGAAGTCCGCCGCCTCGATGCGCTGGAAGAGGCCGAGCGGTCGGCCGTTTGGGGGGAGAATACGAACTTCGGAGGATTCAGCAGCTACCGCAGCGTCCCGGCCGGCCGGCTGGGGCCGGGCGCCCGCTTCTTCGCCTGGCTCAGACGCATGACCGTTGACGCCTTCTACACCAGCCAAATGGGTATTGCCGACCTCGACTACCAGGGCAACACCGCCCTCGCCGAATACACCGTCCCCGACGAGGTGCTGGAGTATGTGAGGAATCAGGGTTCCGGAAAGTGACGCTCTCGCTAGGCTTCGATCACCGAGCGGCCCGCCTCTATGCCCGCATGATGGGCGGGCGCCGCAGGCAAGGACGACCCATGAGCGTCCTCGACGGCCAAATCGCCGCCATCGCCAGGGCTCACCGATTGGCGCTAGCCACCCGCAACATCCGCGACTTCGAAGACACCGGTCTTGAACTCATCAATCCCTTCAGCGCTTAATGGCGCGGTCGCGGCGCAGGGCCCAGGCGGCGGTGGCGGTCAGCAACAGGGCCAAGAGGATGGCGGCCCACACCGACAGCGTAGGAATCGCAGACGGCGCTTCCACGACGGCCGGGGTAGAGATCTCAGTCGGGTCGTTCTCGCCCTCCTCGTCGGCCTCGCCGTCGCCGTCGGGGTCAGGATCACTCCCGTCGTCCGAAGTGTCGCTGGGGGTGGCCTGGGCCGGACTCAATCCGCTGGCGGTTGCCGTGTTGAAGTAGGGTCCGGAACCCCCGTTGGGATTGAAGCGCACGGTGAAGGTGATGGTGGCGCCGGCTCCTACCGTCAGGCTGGAAGCCCCGGCGTTGAGCAGGTTTTGGTCCCCAGCCCCGTTGAAGCCGGCGTTGGCGGTCAGGGTGCCGGTGGCCGCCGGACCCGCCTGGACTGCGAAGGTGGCCGGCGCCGGGAAGGTGGCCGTCAGATCGTCGGTGACCTGGACGTTGGAAAGCGGCACGTTGCCCAGGTTCTCCACCACCATCTCGATGGCCGCGTCGAACTGGCCGCCGCCTGCGTCAATGAGCGAAGTGACCTGCTTGGCCACGCCGATGGCCGGGGCCTCGACGACGCTGATCGGCGTGGGGTCGTTCTCGCCCGGTTCATCGGCTTCGCCGTCGCCATCCGGGTCGGGATCGGCGCCGTCGTCGGAGGTGTCGGTGGTGGTTGAGCCGAGAGGACTGTCGCCGCTGGCAATGGCGGTATTGGAGAAGGGTCCTGCAGCGCCGTTGGGGTTGAAGCGCACTGTGAAGGTGATGGTGGCGCTGGCCCCCACCGCAAGCGTTGAGGCGCCCGCATTGAGCAGGTTCCGGTCGGCGTTGCCGTCGAAGCCGGCGTTGGCGGTCAGCGTGCCGCCCGCCGCCGGACCGGCCTGGATGGCGAAGGTGGCAGGCGCCGGGAAGGTTGCCGTCAGGTCGTCGGTCACCTGGACGTTGGAGAGCAGCACGTTGCCCAGGTTCTCCACCACCATCTCGATAGCGGCGTCGAACTGCCCGCCGCCCGCGTCGGTCAGGGAAGTCACCCGCTTGGCCACGCCGATCACCGGGTTCTCGGGAACGGAAATGGGCGTGGGGTCATTCTCGCCCGCCTCGTCAGGATCTCCGTCTCCGTCGGGGTCGGGATCGGTCCCGTCGTCAGAGGTGTCGGTGGGAGTTGCCCCTCCCGGGCTGTCTCCGCTGGCGGTGGCGGTGTTGGAGAAAGGTCCGGCAGTGCCGTTGGGATTGAAGCGGACCGTAAAGGTGATGGTGGCGCTGGCTCCCACCGCCAGGCTGGAGGAGGCGGCGTTGAGCAGGTTCTGGTCTCCGGCCCCGTTAAAGCCGGCATTGGCGGTCAGAGTGCCGGTGGCCGCCGGACCGGCCTGGATGGCGAAGGTGGCAGGCGCCGGGAAGGTGGCCGTTAAATCGTCGGTAACCTGGACGCTGGAAAGCGGCACGTTGCCCAAATTCTCCACGACCATCTCGATAGCCGCGTCGAACTGGCCGCCGCCGGCATCGGTGAGCGAGGTGAGGCGCTTGGCCACGCCGATCACCGGATTCTCCGCCAGATTGATGGGAGTGGGGTCGTTCTCGCCCGGCTCGTCGGGGTCGCCGTCGCCGTCAGGGTCAGGATCGGTTCCGTCGTCGGAGGTGTCGGTGGTCTCGGTTTCGCCGGGACTCAGGCCGCTGGCAGTGGCGGTGTTGGAGAAGGGACCGGGGGCGCCGTTGGGAGTGATGCGAACCGTGAAGGTGATGGTGGCGCTGGCCCCAGCCGCCAGGCTCGAAGCCCCGGCATTGAGCAGGTTTTGGTCAGAGTTGCCGTCGTAGCCGGCGTTGGCTGTCAGAGTGCCGGTGGCCGCCGGGCCGGCCTGGATGGTGAAGGTGGAGGGCGCCGGGAAGGTAGCCGTCAGATCGTCGGTCACCTGGACGTCGGAAAGCGCCACGTTGCCCAGGTTCTCGACCACCATCTCGACGGCCACGTCGAACTGGCCGCCGCCCGCGTCCGTAAACGAGGTCACCCGCTTGGCCAGGCCGATCTGCGGGTTTTCCGCCACCGTCGTCTCGGCTGTGTCGGTGTCCATCACCGCGCCCAGAGGACCGTCGCCCGTGACGGTCACCGTATCCATGAAGCTGGCCGTCACGTTCTCGACCTCACAGGTGTAGGTCCAGGTCTCGTCGGGCGTCAGAATGGTGTCGTTGTTGGTGTCGCCCATGGGTCCGGCAAGTGTGTCGCAGGCCGGATTGTCGCTCACGACCACATTAGAGATGGTCGTCAGGCTGGTCACCGTGAAGGTGAAGGAGGCCGTGCCTCCCGCGGCAACCATCTGGCTGGCGGGCGTCTTGACGACGGTAATCTGGGGGTCCGGAAGAATGCCGAGTTCGACGGCATCGCAACTGCACTTGGAATTGGTTCCCGGAAAGGCCTCGGTCACGTCGCTGCATATTGAGCCGGTATTGTTGTCCCAACTGGTGCATACCGCAACATCGGCGCTGCCGTCGCCGTTGTTGTCGATACAGGCGAAACGCAGGGCCGGAAGAGTGGTAAAGACCTGGGTATTTGTCTCGATGTCGCCGCAGGAGTCGCTGTCGGTGTCGCCGTCCCACCAGGGCCCGCCGTCCAGATCGTCTACGCCGTCCATATTCTTGTCGCCATAGGTCGGCGTCGACGTCTGCGCCCCGCTGAGGAAACCGTGGTAGCAGCTATCGCCGTCCCGCGCGCTGCCGCCGTCCAGAGCCAGGAAGAGTCCGATGTCGTAGCGGTCGGGTGACCCGTCAGCAGAGACGAGGGTCTCAAACACGACCTCGGTTTCTCCAACCGTCCCCGAAGAGCAGTCCTCGAGGACCGAAACGACGATGAGCTGCTCGATGCGGACGTCGTTGGCCGTACAAACCGCGCCGCTGCGAAAATCGCGGACGCACACGTTGCCGGACTCGCCTTGAGCAAAGGCGGAATGCGTTCCGCTG
Organism: Acidobacteriota bacterium; assembly: GCA_035471785.1. Lineage (NCBI taxonomy): Bacteria > Pseudomonadati > Acidobacteriota > Acidobacteriota bacterium. The sequence continues at coordinate 1,461 of DATIPQ010000082.1, read as the reverse complement.
ACCAGGGCCAACGCGGCGAATGCGAGAGCGATGAACAAGCGATCAATCCGTGGCATGTCTTCCCCCTAAAAACCCCGACAGCAATTCGTCGATTCGGTAGCGTCTCGGAACTCCAGGCCTCCCCTGGAATCACCTCTAGCGACAAAGCTGGGGCATGGTATCAGAAGGGTATGATCACCTGTACCTTAAAGTTTGCTCATCCTTTGTCATTTAGTTAGATAGCCCTGTACATGCTTACGCACTTGGGCAGCCGGGAGTTCAGGACCGTCCAATCGAACCGCTTGTACCGGCGGTCCGCAGAGCCTAGAATTTGAGGCATGGAGGGTTATCTTCAGGTCTTTCTGGACGGGTATCGCGGCTACGCCGACTATCTGTGGTACGAGATCACGCATCCTCATTGGAAGAACTATTTTTATTGGCTGGTAGGCGTGTCGGGCATCTTTTTCGCCCTGGAGCTGGCGCGTCCCTGGCGGGAGATGCAGCCCAGGTTCCGCAAGGACTTCTGGCTCGATTTCTTCTACATGTTCTTCAACTTCTTTCTCTTCTCGCTCATCATCTACAATGCCGCTTCAGATGTGGCGGTTCACGCCTTCAACGACTTCTTAGCCCTCTTCGGGGTGCGCAACCTGGCGGCCCTGGAGATCGGGTCCTGGCCGGTGTGGACGCAGTTGCTGACGCTCTTCCTGATCCGCGACTTCATCCACTGGAATATCCACCGGCTGCTTCACCGGGTCCCCTTTCTTTGGGAATTCCACAAGGTCCACCACTCGGTCGAGCAGATGGGTTTCGCGGCCCACCTGCGTTTTCACTGGATGGAGAACGTGGTCTACCGGACGCTGGAATACATCCCTCTGGCCATGATCGGCTTCGGCATCGACGACTTCTTCATCGTCCACCTGGGGACGCTGGCGGCGGGGCACTTCAACCACTCCAACCTGAGGGTCGACCTGGGACCCCTCAAGTACATCCTCAACAATCCGCGCATGCACATCTGGCATCACGCGCGTGAGTATCCGCGCCAGCACGCCTACGGTATGAATTTCGGCCTCACCCTCAGCTTGTGGGACTATCTCTTCGGCACCGCCTGCATTCCCAGCGACGGACGCGACATCGAACTCGGCGTCCCCGACCAGGAAGAGTTCCCCAAGACCTTCCTGGCCCAGAACGTCCACGGCTTCGGCCTGACCTCGGCTGAAAGGAAGCGCTGAGGGGATGGTGCCGACGTGCAACGCTATCCCACGCTTTCAGCGTTCGGACCTTGGCTGCCCAGGGTGGCGCCGCCGTCTCGCTTGCGCTCGCCGGGGCTGACCCTGGGCTAGCGAATCACACCCCTTCGGGGTTCTCAGAAAGCAAGAAAGTGCTCCTTGAGACGCTTTGGGACTGGTTCCGGCTGCTGCCTTTTGCGACACCCTCTTCAGGGAGCTTGTGCTTGACTTTCAACACAGGCGCTACCTCGCCTCC
>DATIPQ010000081.1 GCA_035471785.1 Acidobacteriota bacterium | reverse complement strand
TCCGAGGCAAGATTCGCCACTTGAGACTCGGGCGGGAATCCCTATTACACCTTTAGCTTCCACATGGCGATGGCTAGACAGGTTTTCGAACTGAGGATAGAGGCCCGCCGCTTGGAGGAGCAATTGAGGAAGTGGCCGGTGATGCGTCAAAAGTGATAGGACCAGGCGCCGAGCAAGCGCCTATCGAGATTCAGAGGGATGATCCGGCGATAGGATCAAACCTACGGCCCACGCTTTAAGAATGCTCACCGGGGGAGTAGCGCCTGGGAGGGAAAAACGACGTTTTTGAGGACACTTGCCTTCCGGCGCGCGCCAATCGCACGAAGATCGCTTCTCCTGAAGAGGCGTTGCTTGCTCTGGTCAGGGACGCCAGAATTGAGATTTGGCAAACGACCTCCAACGTGCAGCCGCAGCTTGACAGACGCTGAGCCTGCACTTCCCGGACGCCAGCCGCAGCTTCACCCAGCAGGGCGTTCAGGAGCGCCGCTACGACGGGCTGGGGCGGCTGGTTCAGGAGATGCATCCCGAGCACCGCACGGTGGGAGGAACCCAATACTTCCCGACCTACACTTATGACGACGCCGGGCTGCTTGAGGAGAACACGTCAATTTCAACCTCCCTATTTTTGTGGAGATTATTGAGATAGGAGACTCTATGATCGTCATTATCGTATTTCTTTTGATGCAAGTATCTTCAAAGATGCCAGAGTCAAGACTTACCATTCCTGATTCTCACGTCACTGAGGATCTCCTGCTTTCGCCCGATTCGAGTTTGCTATCCGTTTATCGAGGTGGCGAGTCCGCACTTTGGGACGTCAAGGAGAATGCTGAGATCGCAAAGTTTAGGGGTCTGGGGCTTGATTTCTTGTCTACTGAAGAGCTGGTTGTCTTGACTCGGGAAGGAGCTGGAGAGCGAGTGGACGTGCTGACCGGCGAGGAATGGAACAGGGTCGTCTCTTCTTACGAGCTTCCCACTTCGTCCGAAGCAGATGTGATGACCTTGGCGGTTGACCGGGAGAGTGATCACCTGGTTATGGCCCTCCGTGTTGGGCCCCGCTTCGAGATCTTGGCCCTCACGTTTCGGGGGCAGAGCCGCCGCTACGAAATTGAGCTTGGCTGCAAGGACGTGAGCCGAATGGCGGTTCGCTGGAACGAAGATCAGTCGGCGTCAATTGCGGTCGCATGCCGATCAGTGCCGGTGGTTGAGATCTTTACCCTGTCGGGTCCCGCTCCGAATGCGCAGCTTACGCGAGCATTCCGTCTGTACCTCGAAGATGTCGACGATCCCGGGCCGGCGGGTTATACAAAGGGCGAACTGATGATTACCGAGGACTGCCAGTATCTGGTGTCGTCCCATTTCGACAAGCGCTTGCGGGTGTGGCGCTTGGACGACGGAACAAGGCTCGGCGAGCTTGTATCTGCGCTAGGCCGAGTGGTGCTGGATCTGCTCGAAGTTGCGACGCACAACTTGGTCTTGGAGCTGACTGCGGCTGGACGTCAACGAATACTGAACTTCCGAAGCCTTCCCAGCTTTGAGGTTATAGCCCGCCTGTCGGGGGATTTCGCAACACCCGGTGCAATGGCCTTGTCCCAGGCGGAGACTCTCGGGATCGCCGGTTTTTGCCATGGGAAGGAAATGCTGCCTTTGCCAGATGGGACCCTCGTTGAAAGGCCGACTCGATCTCCTTGTTTGCGGATCTATTCCTGGCCGGAGGTCCTGCAGGCCGCGGACCTTCCCCCGTCTGCTGGATCTAAGTCCTCCCGTTAGGAGTGCTGAAGCGCCTGGAGCCTTGGCCGGGGCCTTTGGCGTTTGGGGGGAGTAGCGCCTGGGAGGGAAAAACGACGTTTTTAATGGTCGATTGCCTTTCCGGCGCGCGCCAATCCCACAAAGGGCGCTTTCTCCTGAAGAGGGTGTTACTAGCTCTGGTTAGGGACGCCAGAATTGAAGATTTGGCAAACGACCTCCAGCGCGCTGATGGCCAGGGCGCCGTAGATGGGTCCAGGAGACTCGAACGATGCCGAGAAGAAAACACACCCCGGTGATCCAGTCGTCGTGGATCTCCGCCAGCACGGCGGTCACCAGCCGCAGCACCGAGTCCCGGTTGGGGAAGATGCCGGCCACCCGGGTGCGCCGGCGGATCTCCTTGTTGAGCCGCTCGACGCCGTTGACCGCGCGGATCCTGCGGCGCACGAGTAGATGGGGAGGGAGGACATGGGAGAATGTTCCGCTTCCCTTCTCCGGCGACGACGACTACCAAAAACGGCCCGCTATGGGGGGGAAACCGACCTTGGCTGAGACTCGACAGGCCGACGGCGATCTTCTAGAGTGTGCAAATGGCTAATTCGGATGTTGGAGACCCACAGGGATTAGGGAGCGCGGATCGGGAAGAGGTTTTGGGCGGGGACTTGAAAGGACGCGAGCCCGGGCTGGGGCAGTCGCTTGTCCCGGTGCTCTTTCTCATCGCCATGCTGGCGGCTTCGGTCTATCTCTTCGGAGGAGACTCTTCCTACGGGCCCAACCAGATCGCCCTGCTGTTGGCGGCGGGAGTGGGCTTTCTGGTGGGTATGTCCAACGGCTTCGGCTGGAAGGAGATGGAGCGGGGCGTGGTCCACAGCATCGGCCTGGCCATGGGCGCCATCTTGATTCTGCTGGTGGTGGGCTCGCTGATCGGGACCTGGATCATGGCCGGAATCGTGCCCACCATGATCTATTACGGGCTCCAGATCCTCCACCCTTCGATCTTTCTGCCCGCCGCCTGCGTCATCTGCGCCGTGGTTTCCCTGGCCACCGGGAGTTCCTGGACCACGGTGAGCACCATCGGCATCGCCTTGATCGGCATCGCCGGAGCGCTGGAAATAAGCCTGGCGCTGGCCGCCGGAGCCATCATTTCAGGGGCCTATTTCGGCGACAAGCTGTCGCCTTTGTCGGACACCACCAACCTGGCTCCCGCCATGGTGGGCACCGATCTCTTCACCCACATCCGCCACATGCTGTGGACCACCGTCCCCAGCATGGTGATCGCTCTGACCCTCTACGCACTCATCGGCGTTTTCAGCGGCGGCAGGGCCGAGGCGCCCGATTTGAGCGGCTTCATGAGCGCCTTGCAGGGCTCTTTCAACATCGGCTGGTACCTGCTCATTCCTCCCGTCATCGTGCTTCTGCTGGTGCTGCGCAAAGTGCCCGCTTTCCCGGCGCTGCTCATCGGAGCCCTGGTGGGCGGACTCTTCGCTGTCCTCTTCCAAACCGACCTGGTGCTGCGCTTCGCCGACCCCGAAGGGCAACTCCATCCGGGGTGGGCCCTGGCCAAAGGCTTCTGGACGGCCCTTCACGGCGACCTCTCGGCCACGCCTCTGATCTCCAGCGGAAACGCCGATCTGGATGACTTGCTCAACCGGGGCGGCATGTACTCCATGCTCAACACCGTCTGGCTGATCCTTTCCGCCATGGTCTTCGGCGGAGTCATGGAAGTCACCGGAATGCTGCAGCGGCTCTCTCAAGCCATTCTCGGATTCGCTCACAGCACGGGAACCTTGATCAGCGCCACCCTGGCCACCAGCATCGGATCCAACATCATCGCCTCTGACCAATACATCGCCATCGTCCTCCCCGGACGCATGTTCCGGGCCGAATTCGAAAGGCGGGGACTGCATCCCAAGAACCTCTCGCGCTGCATGGAGGACGCCGGCACCCTGACCTCCCCGCTCATTCCCTGGAATACATGCGGAGCCTTCATGTCGGCCACCCTTTCGGTAGCCACCTTCACCTACCTGCCGTTCTGCTTCGTCAACCTGCTCAATCCCGTCATCTCCGCCATCTACGGTTTCACCGGCTTCACCATCGAGCGCCTGGAACCGGAAGAAGCCGAACGGCTCAATCATGCGGCCTAGTGCGGTGCGTCAGAAGGTTTGAGCCACCCTGTCGCGTTATCCCACGCTTTCAGCGTTCAGACCTTTGCCGTCTGAAACCCAGGGTGGCGCCGCTGTCTCGCTAGCGCTCGCCGCGGCTGACCCCTGGGCTGGCGAATCGCTCGCCTTCAGCGAGCCCGGACTTGACTGCTAACACAGTCGCTGGGCTGGCCAATCTGTCCCTGTCAGGGACAAGAACGGAGGGCCCTGGCTCAGAACTTATGACCGGCAGCACTAGCGCCTCAACCCGATGCCGCGATCATTGCTAGAATGGGCCTTCGTTTAGCGACGACGATCGATTGGGGGCAGGAGGAAAGACTCGAATGCAACGCCCATATGACGCCCTGCTTGTGGTTTCTTTCGGGGGGCCGGAAGCGATGGAAGATGTCATGCCCTTCCTTGAGAACGTGCTGCGCGGCAAGAACGTCCCGCGCCAGCGCATGCTGGAGGTGGCCGAGCACTACAAGATGTTCAACGGCGTCAGTCCCATCAACGATCAGAACCGCGATCTCATCGAAGCCGTCAAGAAAGAATTCCAGGCCCACGACATTGGCCTGCCCATCTATTGGGGCAACCGCAACTGGCATCCGCTGCTGCCCGATGCCTTGCGCCAGATGGCCGAGGACGGAATCCGCAATTCGCTGGCCTTTTTCACCTCGGCCTACAGCTCTTATTCCGGCTGCCGCCAATACCGCGAGAATATCGAGGAGGCCCGCCGCCAAGTCGGCGATCAGGCTCCCGCCGTGGACAAGATGCGGGTCTTTTTCAATCATCCCGGCTTTATCGAGGCCAATGCCGACCACGTGCGCCAGGCCATGGGCCGCCTCTCGGGAAAGGGGCGCGACTCGGTTTTGCTTTTCACGGCCCACAGCATCCCAACGGCCATGGCCGAGAACTGTCGTTACGAGGCTCAGCTCAAGGAGGCTTCGCGCCTGGTGGCCGAAGCCGTGGGACACGAAGACCACCGGCTGGTCTACCAAAGCCGCAGCGGACCGCCCCAGCAGCCCTGGCTGGAGCCCGACATCTGCGACGCCCTGGACGAGGTTCGCGCACGAGGGGCGAGGCAGGTCGTGGTCTCCCCCATCGGATTCACCTCTGATCACCTCGAGGTGGTCTACGATCTCGACCACGAAGCCGCCCAGCACTGCCAGGAACTGGGCATCGAAATGTCGAGAGCCCCGTCGGCAGGCCTGCATCCGGCTTTCGTGGCGATGGTGCGGGAACTGGTGCAGGAACGCATCGAAGGCAGGGAGCCGCGTGCCCTGGGCCCGCTGGGACTGAGTCCCCATCAGTGCCGGCCCAACTGCTGCCTCTACCAACCGCGCCGTCACGGGGTCGGGCAGCGGGCTGCAGGAGGCTGATCGCCATGGTCAACGACGCCCATTGCCATTTCTTCTCGCGCCGGTTTTTTCAAGTCCTGGGGAGCGGTCTGGCGCGCCTCTCCCAAGAGCGGCTGGCGGAGGAGGTCACGGCTGAGCTGCAATGGGAGACTCCCGGTACTCCCGTGGAGCTGGCCCGGCGCTGGATGGAAGAACTCGACCGCCACCAGGTTGGACGCTGCGCTCTCATCGCCAGCGTGCCCGGCGACGAAGATTCGGTGGCTGAGGCGGTGCAGGCCTATCCCGACCGCTTCGTGGGCTTTTTCATGGTCGATCCCAAAGCTCCCGGCGCGGCCCAACGCACACAGGAGGCGCTTGAGAGCAAAGGCCTCAAGGGGGTGTGCCTGTTTCCCGCCATGCATCGCTTCAAAGTCGATCAGGAGCCGGCCCGAACCATTTTCGAAATCGCCGCCGCCATTGAGGGGGCGGCGGTTTTCGTCCACTGCGGGGTCTTGACGGTAGGGGTTCGCAAGAAGCTGGGGTTGAAGAGTCCTTTCGACGTGCGCTGCGGCAATCCTCTCGACCTGCACCCGGTGGCCGCCGACCATCCCCACCTGCCCATCATCATCCCCCACTTGGGGGCCGGATTCCTGCGCGAGGCCCTGATGCTGGCCGACCTCTGTCCCAATGTCCGCTTCGATACCTCCAGCTCTAATTCCTGGGTGCGCTATTGCGGGCTCTCGCTGGGCGAGGCCTTCAGGCGTGCACTGTCGGTGGTGGGCGCCGGACGGCTGCTTTTCGGCAGCGACTCCTCTTTCTTCCCGCGCGGATATCAGGGCAAGGTATTGGATGATCAGAGGGCGGTGTTGGAGGAGTTGAAAGTGGGAGAAGAGGAGCAGGAGAAGATATTGGGAGGCAACTTCAGCGAGCTGTTCCCCCGGGCTTAAGAGTTTTGGCCTGCGGCCTTCAGGAGCAGTTCCTTGGTGGTCAGGTAGACGGCCTCGTCGTCGTCGATGGAAGGCACTTTGACCTCGATCACTTCATTGGCGGCCGTTTCGACGTACTTGCCCACGTAATCGGCCTGGATGGGCAGTTCGCGGTGACCGCGGTCGATCAGCACGACCAGCTTGACCTTGAGGGGACGGCCATAGTCGAGGATGCTCTCCAAGGCGGCCCGGGTGGTGCGTCCCGTGTAGAGAACGTCGTCCACCAGAATGATCTCGCGCTCGGCCACGTCGAATCCCAGGGAAGAACTGCCTACGACGGGATGGGAATCGACCTTGGTCAGGTCGTCGCGATAGAAGTTGATGTCGAGGATTCCCAGCTCGAGCTCCCTGCCCGTAAGGGTTTCGATCTTGTCGCGAAGCACCTCGGCCAGAGGGACGCCCCGCCGCCGGATTCCCACCAGAGCGGTGCGGTCGAGGTTCTGGTGGTCTTCGATGATCTCAGCCGCGATTCGCGAGAGAGCCAAGTCGATATCCTTGGCCGTCATCACCTGTCTCAGATAGTGGCTTTCCATTTTCAGCGTTCTTGAGGTTGGGGGGAGGAATCGCCCTCCGGCGCCTCGGGAGGCGTCTCGGTGAGCAGGGGCGGCGCCAACTCTTCGATCTTGGATTCGGCGGTCCGGGCCTGGGGGCTGTTGGGGTGTTCGGCTTGCAGAATCCGATACTGCTCCAGAGCGGACGCCGTGTCGCCCTGTTCTTCGTAGATTTCAGCCAGGGTCAGGAGCGTTCCCTCGACGGGGAAGTTGACGGCTGTGTTGTCGAGGATCTGCCGACAGTAGCTGACGGCCTCATCCAGATTGCCGCTTCGGCGGGCCTTGTCGGCCATGCGCTTGGCGGCCAGGTTGCGGACTTCCAGAATGGAGGCGTCCGAGGCCAGCCGGCGGAAGATCTCCTCGGCCTTCTCGGTCTGGCCCTGTTCTTGATGAATGACGGCCACGTAAAGCTGGGCCCAGGGCCCTACCGAGGATCCGCCGTAGCCGTCGGCCACCGACTGGAAAGCGGGCAGGGCTTCGGCCAGCTTCTTTTCCTGGCTGTCGTAGCGATAGCGGAAGGTGCCGGCCGGGGCATCTTGAGCCTCGTCTCCCACGGGAGCATGGTACTTGTCGAGCGCGTCGGCGAAAGCCGCGTTGGCTTCGCGGTTGACGCCTTGCTGGTAAACGCTCCAACCCCAGCCGCCCAGAATAACGACCACCAGGACGGCCAAGCCGGCGATGATCTGGACCTGGTGGGCCAAAAGCCAGTCGAAGACGGTTTCCAGGGTGGATCGAACTTCGTCTTGTTTAATCTCTTTTCGAGTCAGTCCCACGGGAGCTACCCTCCCAAAACAGCCATGAAATGCGCCTGGCAGGACTCGAACCTGCGACACACGGGTTAGGAACCCGTTGCTCTATCCTCCTGAGCTACAGGCGCGTGCGAAAAAGCACAGTCTAGCAGAATTCAGTCGAGATTGTGCAAAAGCGAAAAAGGCTTCGACAGCTCGCGCACTCAGGCCAGGACGCCCGAGCCGGACGCAGGTATGATAGGAGAGATGACTGTGGGCACTCAAGACCGTCGGCTGGCCCCCTACGCCTTCGCCCAAGCCGAATCGGAGGGCAGGAAGCATCCCGAACCGCCGCACCCCTACCGAAGCGACTACCAGCGGGACCGGGACCGGGTGATCCACACCAAGGCTTTTCGCCGCCTCGAGAACAAGACGCAAGTCTTCGGGCCCGACCACTCCGACCATTTCCGCAACCGCCTGACCCACACGCTGGAGGTCTCTCAAATCGCCCGCACCATCAGCCAGGTGCTGGACCTCAACACCGACCTGTGCGAGGCTTTGGCCTTGAGCCACGACATCGGCCATCCCCCCTTCAGCCACGAAGGCGAAAGCGTCCTGCACTCGCTGATGAGCGAGTACGGATCGGGCTTCGAGCACAACCTCCACGCCCTCACCATCGTCGAAGACTTCGAATCGCGCTACGCTTCTTTCCGCGGACTCAACCTGACCTTCGAGGTGCGCGAAGGCATCGTCAAGCACAGCCGCGACTACCAGGCCAGCGAGACCTTGTGGATCGACCTCAGTCCTTACCGCTTGGGAGAACGTCCGCCTTTGGAAGCTCAACTCATCGACTTGGCTGACGAGATCGCCTACAACTCGGCCGACCTCGACGACGGATACGAGTCCGGACTGCTGCCCCTTTCCCAGATCCTGCAGGAATCTGAACTGATGAACGAACTCTTCGGCGAATGCAGCCGCCGCTTTCCACGAGCGCCCGAGAAACTGCGCATGCGGGAAGCGCTGCGGCGGCTCATCGACCGGCTGGTGACGGCTTTGGTGGAAGCCACCGGGCGCCGGCTGGAGCGCTCGGCCATTCATTCCGTGGAAGAGGTGCGCCGCTACCCGTCGCGGCTGGTCGGCTTCGATGAGGAAACCGCCCGGCTCAACCGCCAGATCAAGCGGCTCCTGCGCAGCGGACTCTACAACCACCCCACTTTGACCGAGGCCCGCCGGCAAGCGCGGGGCCGCGTGAAGCGCCTTTTCCGCTTTTACATGGAAGATCCCTCGCGGCTGCCGCCAGACCACTACCGGCGCCTGCAGCGCGATCAGATCCCCGCCCATTCAGCGGTTTGCCACTACATTGCGGGCATGACCGACGTCTACGCGGAGAAGATCTGCGAGCAGATTTCCAGCCCATAACGGGAAGAAATCCCTTGTATTGGGGTACAATTACTTTCTTATGGGCAAGAGATGGTCCACCGACTTGCGACGCTTCGTGGATGAAGAACCTTCTCCGGCACTTAAGTCGGATCTTCGTCTGCGGGTGTATGTGACCGAGATCGTCAAGGCGGCAACGGCTCTCAATGCCCGCCGGCCTCGGGAGACGGCCTTGCGCTGCCGGCGCTATCAGCAGCGGACGCGCTGTCCAGGACGGGTGGAAGTGCGGCTGCAGGATCTGCCGGCCGAAATTCACTGGCGCTGTGGTGGCTGCGGAGAGGACGGCGTCATCTTCAACTGGCCCCGTTCACGCTGGGACCTGAGCCGCAAGAGCAGCCGGACGCAGGGCTCTGAAGTGACTATCCGGCTGGACGAGCAAGACTATTCGGCCTTGCGCGGCATCGACTTCATCGATCCCTCCAGCGAGCACCTGGTCTTCTCGGCGCGTCCTCAGGAAGGGACGGTGTGCCTCGCGGGAGACCTGCCCACCTTCAAGTCGCTGGTCGCCGACCTGGAAGCGGCTGCTGAGCGAGAACGCCTGGAAACCCGGCGCAGCCGCTTGGGAGGCCTGAGCGAGATGCTCAACTGCCATCTCGACAGCCTTGCGGCCGGCCATAACGGATTGATACCCCCGGGTCCGCTGCCCCGCGGGAGTTCACTTTCCAACGGGCCTCTCCGCGGAGGCGACTCGGTCGTGCGCTGGGAAGCGCCCAGCCGAGGGGAGGACAACGAGGAGGCCTGGGCCGGACTCTCGGCCAGCCAACTGACCCGTTTGGCGGAATCCGACTGGGAGTCGGCAGACGGCCCTTTGCGTTTTCATCCCCACCAACTCGGATTGCAGGCCCGTCACGTGCCCGCCATGCGCAATCTGCTCTTGCTGCTGCGCTATCTCAAAGAGGCCGGCCCTCTGCTTGCCACCCGGGCCGGCAACCTGAAAAGGGCTCAAGTCATGCACTTGCTGGAGGAGTTGCCGATGGCCGAGGAGGTCCGGCAAGATCCGGGCTGGAGCGACCGCCAGTGGAATGAAGCCGACTTCCCGCCCCTCCACCTGCTGCGGTTGCTGGCTCAGAAAAGCGGGCTGATCGAGCTTAGCCAGAAGTACTTCCGCCTCACTTCCAAAGGAGGCAAATTGATGCAGCCGGCCCGTGCCGGAGACCTGTACATCCTGGCCTTTCGCACCTACTTCCGCCGCCTCGACCGGGAGGGGTTCGACCGCTTGCCGTCCTGTCCCCAGGTAGGCAGAGGCATCGGCTATGCGCTCTACAGTCTGCAAACCACAGCCCGCGACTGGTGCGAAGTGTCGGAGCTGTCACACCTCTTGCTCTTGCCCGACGCCCTGGCACACCTGGCCCGGACCTGCGAGATGGACTTTACCCATTACCTGGTGGAGGCCCGCATCCTGTTGCCCCTGGAGCAGTTCGGACTGCTGGAGCGCCGGGACTGCCCCTCGCTGTCGCCATCGGGCGGCAAGGAAGTCCGCCTCACCGAACTCTTCGACCGCCTGCTCGAATTCAACGTTTAGGACGAATGAGGCCGCCCGTATTTCTCAGTGCGCCTTTTCGTGGCGCACTGAGAAATCAGGGCTAGTGTAGTGCGTCAGAAGTTTTGAACCACCCTGTGGCGTTATCCCACGCTTTCAGCGTTGGCACATTTGCCGTCTGAAACCCAGGGCGGCGCCGCCGTCTCGCTAGCGCTCGCCGCGGCTGACCCTGGGCTGGCGAATCTGTCCCTGTCAGGGACAAGAACGGAGGACCCTGACTCTTGACTCAAATGTGAACCTATCTTCGCGCAAGTGCCCCTAGGAGGAGATCGACTGGCAGCCCACGGGCTGTGGCTGGCGAGTTCAGGACTTCGCCTGCGCGGCGGCAGCCCGGGAAAGAACCGACGGATCGGCATCAAGCTCGGTCAGGAGACCCTCGATGAGTAACACCGGATCAGCATAACGGCTGCTGAACTCGATGCGGCTACCGAACGCCTCATCGGATGTCTCAACGCCGGCGTCGTAGGAGCGTGCCCGTCGCGACACGAAGGATCTAGGCAGCTCCCGGGCCGGGAGTTGCGAATTCAGAGATCAGCGTGAGAGAATCGTTGACATGGAACAGGGCACACTTTCGCAACTTCTGAAGCTTCCCGCGGGCGACAGGGCGGAACTGGCCATGGCGCTGTGGGAGAGCCTTTCGGGGGCTGAGCGTGAGGAATCGCTGGCACTTACCGATGAGCAGGCAGCAGAACTGGACCGGCGATGGAAGGAGCACTTGGCGGACCCCGGCTCGGCTGTTCCATGGTCCGAGGTGCAGCGAAGGCTGCTGCGCCAAGAGTGACTCACACGGTTGTCTTCCGAGCCCAAGCCGAAGATGAGGCCCTCGATGTCCGCGATTGGTACGAGGAACGACGGCTGGGCCTCGGAGGGGAGTTTGCGGTCGCACTCGATGCCCTCGTCCAACGCATTTCCGAGAATCCCCTGGCCTTTCCGCGCGTGCTGGGGAAAACTCGGCGCGCTGTCCTCACCCGTTTTCCATAAGCAGTGTATTTCCGAGAGACCGACCAGGAGATAGTCGTCCTGGCTGTCCACGGTCGCCAAGATCCAAAGCGATGGCAGAGGCGCCGATAGTGGCGCCGCGAAATGACGGCTGCTCGCTGAAACTTCACCCAGGGTTCTCGTTCGGCACTGGCAAATCAGCGTGTGGGAGACATTCCCTCGGACTACTCGGCTTTCTCTGCAATGGGTCCCTTCTGCAACATCGTCTGACAAAATCATCACAGAGAAAGCCGCGATTGTGGTTGCGTTACCTCGGTGAAGGCCCAATTGCTCTCGGCGGTATGAGGCTGCTCGCTACGCTAGTGTTTAACTGCATAAATCCGCGTAAGATCGCTTAAGACCTTTCGGGTGAATGGTTCTTTTGCGCCACTCGAAGGGAGCCGCCTGGGGATTGTAGGCCTTGACGAAGTCGTCGATGGCGTTGCAGAGCTGCTGCACGGAGGTGTAGCTGGCACCCTTCAGGGCCTGAGACGAGAGGATCGAGAACCAGATCTCGACTTGGTTCAGCCAGGAGGCGTTGGTGGGGATGTAGTGGAAGTGCACGTTGGGGTGGCGGGCCAGCCAGCGGTCCCTCTTGGGCTTGTGGGTGCTCAGGTTGTCGAGGATGACATGGATCTGCTGCTGTTCGGGATACTCGGCCGCCACCTCGTTCATGAAGGCCAGAAACTCGAGGCGGCGGCGGCGCGGGAAGTGACCGGACTTGACCATTCCCGTGGCTACCTCCAGAGCCGCGAACAGCGTGGTGGTGCCGTGGCGCTTGTAGCGGGCGCTGAAGCCCTTCAGGGCCTTGCCGTCGGGCATCCTCAGCCATCCCTGGGCCCGCTCCAAAGCCTGGATGGAGGGCTTTTCGTCCACGCAAAGCACCACGGCGTTCTCGGGCGGGTCCAGGTACAGGCCGACCACGTCGGCGGCCTTGGCGGCGAACTCCGGGTCGGTGCTCACGCACCAGCTTCTGCGCCTCTGTAAATGGATGCCGTGGCGGCGAAGCACCCGCCACACCTGGTCGACGCTGACATCGCCCAGGTGCTTGGAGACCAGCGGGCCGTTCCAGCGGGCATAACCTTTCGGGGGCTTCTCGTCCAGAAGGCTCAGGATGCGGCGTTCGGTCTCCCGGCCATACTGCGCTGGACGGCCTTGCCGGGAGGCGTCGGCCAAGCCGTCGATGCCTTCTTGGGCGAAGCGGGTGCGCCACTTGCTCACCCGCGCCGGTCGCGTATTCATGCGTTGCGCGATGTCCTTAGTGGACTCGCCCTCGGCAGCCGCCAAGACGATCTGCGCCCGCTCCGCCAGCCTTTGTTCCGTCGTGCCGGCCCGAACCCAGCTTTGCAGCGTCTTGCGCTCTTCGGCGCCAAGTTCGATCACTGTCGCTTTCGCCATGCTGACCTCCTTGTGGAGGCTTCAGCATACAGCATTGCTATGACGCTTATTTTTGCAGTTAAGCACTAGTGTCCTGAGTTAGAAGTTTTGAGCCACCCTGTGGCGTTATCCCACGCTTTCAGCGTTCGCACCCTGGCCTTCCGAAACCCAGGGTGGCGCCGCCGTCTCGCTGGCGCTCGCCGGGGCTGACCCTGGGCTGGCGAATCTGTCCCTGTCAGGGACAAGAACGGAGGGCCCTGGCTCAGAACTTATGACCGGCAGCACCAGTCGTAGCGAGCA
>DATIPQ010000080.1 GCA_035471785.1 Acidobacteriota bacterium | reverse complement strand
CGTCCGGGAGAAGCGCCCCATGCTCTCCAACACAGTGGGCGGACTCTCGGGACCCTCCATCCGTCCGCTGGCGCTGCGCCTGACCTGGCAGTGCGCTCAAGCCGTCGACATCCCCGTCGTCGGCATCGGCGGCATCTCCACTACCCGCGACGCCCTGGAATTCCTGCTGGCCGGCGCCACTGCCGTCCAAGTGGGGACGGCCAATTTCTACGACCCCTGCGCCGCTCCCAAGATCATCGACGGGCTGCAAGAGCACTGCCGCCAAGAGGGCATCCGCGACATCAACGAGCTGGTGGGCGCCGTTGAGGTGCGCGAAGGACAGTTCTTTTATGAGTAGTTGCAGGCCTCCACGGGAAGGAGGAAGCGATGGAAGCTAGAGAGCGGATTATTGTCGCCTTGGATGTGCCTTCCCGCGAAGAGGCGCTGGGGCTGGTGGAAAGGTTGTCGGGCCAGGTGGGGTTTTTCAAGATCGGGTTGCAGCTTTTCACCGCCCACGGCCCTTCCATTGTGCGCGAGGTGATCGGGCGCGGGGGAGGGGTGTTTCTCGACCTCAAGCTCCACGACATTCCCAACACGGTTGCGGCGGCGGCGCTGGAGGCGGCCCGTCTGGGCGCCCGCATGATCACCCTGCACACCGGCGGCGGACGCGCCATGATGGCTGCGGCGGTGGAAAAGGTCTCGCGCTGGAGCCAGGAAACCGGCTCGAAGATGCCGCTGCTGCTGGGAGTGACGGTCCTGACCTCAATGGACAAGACCGCCCTGCATTCGGTGGGAGTGACACGTCCGCTGCGCGAACAGGTCCTCAAGCTGGCTCAGGAAGCCGAAGGACAGGGTTTGGGAGGAATCGTCTGCTCGCCCAAGGAGATCCGCCTCTTGCGGGGAGCGGGAATCGGTTTGCCCCTCATCACCCCCGGCATCCGTCCCCAGGGTGCCTCCCATCACGACCAGGCCCGCGTCATGACGCCCTTCAAGGCACGCCAGGCCGGGTCCGACTACCTGGTCATCGGACGTCCCATCACCCAAGCCGAAGATCCGGTTCAAGCTGCAGCCGAGATCGCGGCTTCGATGGAAGGGTGAAGTCAAGTTCGAAGTGCCGTTGGCGAAGTGCCGACTTAACCGGGACGACCGCAGCACTTCTTGTACTTCTTGCCGGAACCGCAGGGACAGGGATCGTTGCGTCCCACCTTGGGTCCTTTGTGGACGACCTGCTTGATGGCCTGTTCGGTGCGGTTGTCCATATTGGTGGCGGTCTGGGGTTGCTGCGGCTTGACGCTGACGCCGGTCGAACCTGACTCGCCGCCCGAATAGGAGAGGTCAGAAGCGGCGGCCCGAGCCTTGGGACTGAGGGCTTCGGAAGCTCGGGAAGGTTCGGCCACCGGCGTCAGCAGGTAAAGCATGCGCACCATCTCCTCGGTGGAACGCTGCCACATCTCTTGAAAAAGGGAATACGATTCGCGCTTGTATTCCACCAGCGGATCCCTCTGGGCGTAGCCGCGCAGTCCGATGCCTTCCTTGATGCGGTCGAGGTTGAGAAGGTGGTCCTTCCACTGGGCGTCGATGATCTGCAACATCACCATGCGCTCCATCCAGCGCATCTGCTCAGGCCCCATCTCCTCTTCCTTCTTGGCGTACTTGTCGCGGATCTTCTTCAACATGGCCTCTTCCAGGTCGGGACGGTTGAGATCGTCCACGTTTGAAGGAAGCTCCAGCGCGAAGCTGTTGCGCACGCTCACACGCAGGCTGTCGAGATTCCAGTCCTCAGGATGTTCCTCGGAGGGAGCGAATTCGTCGAGGTACTCGGCCATCACGTCCTCGGCCAGGCCCTGGATGTACTCTTTCTGGTCTTGTCCTTCCAGCAGTTCGCGGCGGAAGCGGTAGACCTCCTCGCGCTGCTTGTTCATCACGTCGTCGTATTCCAGCAGGTGTTTGCGCATGTCGAAGTTGCGGGCCTCGACCTGCTTCTGGGCGCGTTCGATCTGCTTGGTGATGAGCTTGGATTCGATGGGGACGCCCTCTTCCATGCCCAGCCGCTGCATCATCCCCGAGATGTTGTCGGAGCCGAAGATGCGCATGAGGTCGTCTTCCAGGGAGAGGAAAAAGCGCGAGGAGCCGGGGTCTCCCTGACGTCCCGCGCGTCCCCGCAACTGGTTGTCGATGCGGCGCGACTCGTGGCGTTCGCTGCCGACGATGTGCAGTCCGCCGGCTTCGATCACCTGCTCGTGCAACTTCTGCCAACCGGGCTTGAGCTTGGCGACCTGCTCCTTGAATTCCTCGGGGTTCTCATGGGGCGTCATCCCCTTGTCTTTGAGGATCAACTGGGCCTCGAAATCGGGGTTGCCTCCCAGGATGATGTCGGTTCCGCGTCCCGCCATGTTGGTGGCGATGGTGACAGCCCCGGGTTTCCCCGCGAAGGCCACGATTTCGGCTTCCCTCTCGTGGTACTTGGCATTGAGCGTCACGTGCTTGATGCCTCGCCGCTTGAGCAGCTTGCCCAACCGCTCCGAGCGCTCGATGGAGGTGGTCCCCACCAGCACGGGACGCCCCTGCTCGTGCATGTCCTTGATCTCGTCGGCCATGGCGTTGAACTTCTCGCGTTCGGTGCGATAGACCACGTCGGAATGCTCCAGGCGGATGAGGGGACGGTTGGTGGGAATCACCACCACCGCCAACTCGTAGATCTTGTCGAATTCGGCCGCTTCCGTCTCGGCCGTACCCGTCATTCCGGCCAGCTTGTCGTACATGCGGAAGTAGTTCTGGAAGGTGATGGTGGCGTAAGTCTGCGACTCACGCTCGATCTTGACGCCTTCCTTGGCCTCCAGGGCTTGATGCAGCCCGTCGGAGTAGCGGCGGCCCGGCATCAGGCGGCCCGTGAACTCGTCCACGATGACGACTTGACCGTCCTTGACCATGTAGTCGACGTCGCGCTTGAAGAGGGCATGAGCCTTGAGGGCCTGCTGGATGTGGTGGACCAGGTCGATATGGGCCGGATCGTAGAGGTTGTCCACGCCCAGGGCCGTTTCAGCCTTGTCGATGCCCGATTCCTGCAGCACCACCGAGCGGGCCTTCTCGTCCACCTTGTAATCGGCGTCCTTGACCAGGCGGGGGATGATGCGGTCGATCTTGTAGTATTTGTCGGTCGACTCCTCGGTGGGTCCGCTGATGATCAGGGGCGTGCGGGCCTCGTCGATGAGGATGGAGTCGACTTCGTCGACGATGGCATAGGCGTGGCCCCGCTGCACGCAGTCCTTGATGGAGAACTTCATGTTGTCGCGCAGGTAGTCGAAGCCGAACTCGTTGTTGGTGCCGTAGGTGATGTCGGACTGATAGGCCTCTTTGCGCTCGGAATCGGCCATGTCGTGCTGGATGATGCCCACGCTCATTCCCAGCATCTCGTAGATGGGCCCCATCCACTCGGCATCGCGGCGGGCCAGGTAGTCGTTGACCGTCACCAGGTGGACGCCCTTGCCGGCCAAAGCGTTGAGATAGATGGGCAAGGTGGCCACCAGGGTCTTCCCTTCACCGGTCTTCATCTCGGCGATCTTTCCACGGTGCAGCACCACTCCGCCCACCAACTGCACGTCGTAGTGGCGCATGCCGGTGGTGCGTCGCGAGGCTTCCCTGACGGCCGCGAAAGCCTCGGGCAAGAGGTCGTCCAGCGCCTCTCCCTCTTCCAGCCGTCCCCTGAACTCGGCGGTTTTGGCTCCAAGCTGCTCGTCGCTCAGCGGCTCGAAGTCCTTCTCCAGTTCGTTGATCTGATCCACCAAGGGCTGGACGCGCTTCAGTTCGCGCTCGACCTGGCTGCCGAAGACTTTGGTCAAGATGGCGTTCAACATAGCCCTTTATTCTAACATTTCAACCGCTCCCATCTCCCGAGAGCCGAAAGTGCGCATGGAATTCCCCGCTGGCCAAAAGACCTCAGCCTCAACACAACATCCGGTGGATTGCGGCACCATCTTCCCACCGGTCCGCTGTTGTACGGAGACTGCGTTAACCGCCGCAACGCCAACAGTTGCAAGGCGGGCCGTTTCGGCTTCCAGGCGACGCCGCAGCTCTTCTTCGACTGCGTGAACTGCTGTGTCTTCGACTGCGGCTGCCCATGAGAACGTGTTTTTTCCAGACCGGTTCCCAAAGCCTTCTTCAGATCCCCTCAAGACTCTCGCCGCGGCAACTTTTTCAGCCTTCGCCAGACCCGGCGGACGCGTTGACAGTGCCTGGGGCGGTCCCTATAATCCGTCCATGGAGATACCCGTTGCGCTGACCTTCGACGATTTGCTGCTGATGCCCAACCGCAGCGACGTACTTCCGGCCCAAACCGACCTCAGCACACACTTCTCACGCAACATCCGAATCAACATTCCCATCGCTTCAGCCGCCATGGATACCGTGACCGAAGCGCCCCTGGCCATCGCCTTGGCGCGGCTGGGCGGGATCGGGATCATCCACCGCAACCTCCCGGTCCGGGATCAGGTGGCCGAGGTGGAAAAAGTCAAGCGCTACGAGTCGGGAATGGTGGTCGATCCCTTCGCCATGCGTCCCGACGACCCCATCGGCAAAGTCATCAAGAAAATGGAGGAATTGGGCATCTCGGGCGTACCCATCACCGAAGCGGACGGCAAGCTGGTCGGCATCCTCACCAACCGCGATTTGCGCTTTGCCAGCGACCTCAACCGCAAAGCCGCCGAACTGATGACCCCGCTCAGGGACATGGCCGTGGTGACTGAAGAGGTTTCGCTGGAAGAGGCCAAGGAAAAGCTCAACGAGAAGAAGGTCGAGAAGCTGCCGGTGGTGGATCAAAAAGGCTATCTGAGAGGACTGATCACCTACAAGGACATCACCAAGAAGCTGGAGTATCCCAACGCCGCCCAGGACAAGCAGGGCCGGCTCAGGGTGGGGGCTGCGGTAGGCGCTACCGGCGACTACCTGGAGCGGGCTCAAGCTCTGGAAGCGGCCGGGGTCGACGTGGTGGCAGTCGATACCGCCCATGGATTCACCGAGAGAGTCCTGGAGGGCGTCCGCCAACTTAAGGACAAGGTCAAGCAGTGCGACGTGGTGGCCGGAAACATCGCCGAAGGAGAGGCGGCGCTGGCCTTGGCCGACATGGGCGCCGACGGCGTCAAGGTGGGAATGGGGCCGGGCAGCATCTGCACCACCCGGGTGGTCACGGGTGCCGGCGTCCCGCAGATGACGGCCATCTTCAACGTGGTGGAAGAAGCCCGCCGCCACGACATTCCCGTCATCGCCGACGGGGGCATCAAGTTTTCGGGCGACATCACCAAGGCCCTGGCCGCCGGAGCCCACTGCGTCATGCTGGGCAACCTGCTGGCCGGAACCGACGAATCCCCCGGCGAGCTGATCTTTTATCAGAACCGGTCCTACAAGGCCTACCGGGGAATGGGTTCGCTGGGAGCCATGGCGGCCGGCTCATCCGACCGCTACGGGCAAGAATCGCGCAAGGGCACCGACAAGATAGTGCCCGAAGGCATCGAAGGACGCGTCCCCTACAAAGGCAGTCTGGAACAGCTCATTCCCAATCTGGTGGGAGGCGTCCAATCGGGGATGGGGTACGTGGGGGCCCGCAGCATCGATGAGCTCTACCGCAAGGCCCGCTTCATCCGCATCACCAATCTGGGCTTGCGGGAATCCCACGCCCACGACGTGATGGTCACCAAAGAAGCGCCCAACTACCGCCTGGAAAACTGACGCTACTCGAGCGCTCAGGACTTCCTCTTTCCCAGGTGAGTGCCGATCAGAGCGAACAGCCCGCCCCACGTCAGCGTCATGTGGATCCACAAGGTGGCTTGGGGCAGCAGACCCAGCAGCAGCCAGTGTTGAAAGGGGCTTTCCGGATAGACGAATTCCGGCGGCCCCTTCTCGTAGTGCGTTCCCCAATCGCCGAAAATGGCGAAAAACGCGATGATGATCACGGGAATGCGGGCGGCCCAGGCATAGGCGAAAAGCACTTTGCCAAGAGGTCCCCAGTAGCGATGGGCCAGGTAAGCCGCAATGCACATGGCGATCAAGGCCAAAAGGAAAACCGGATAGTTGATGCCCATGATACTGGCGGCGGTAAGGATGCCGAAGAGCAAGAGAAAAATTACGGCAAAAACGCCCCAGGCTCTTCCCATCGATGGCGGCTCGTGGCCGCGCTTGGACAACGCCCAACCGAAGTAGAATCCGAATACGACAATCAGCCAACTGATTCCCATCGGACTTCCATTACCGCCCGCCTCCCGGCTGAACAAGAATGCGCTCCACTCCATGAGCTCGCCGGTCAGCCTGAGCAGGCTGACCATCAAAGTGATGAGCGCGGGGATGAGAATCCAGTCTTTGATCGAAACTTGGTCATTGGACATCGTGCTTCCTCCTCGTTCAATTCCCCGAGTTTGCCTTGAGCCTGGCCCAAGGGCAAGTTAAAAGGGACGAGTCCTCGATTGAGCAGGCGCGGCCGGCCAACGCAAACCTGCCGCCATCTGCACTCTCAAGACTTCTGTGCTTGCCGGGGGTGTCCTGGTGTGCTATGCTCGCCGCCTAACCATTTCAACCTCCTAGGTTAGGGTGGTTCGGTCGCGAGCAGCGGGGCGTGCCCGCCGCTTCGCGACCGGCATTGACTCCTCCGGCCGGCACTGGGTCCCTCCAGGAGAATCCCCCCTTCATCACCTCTCCCCTTCATCACCATACGCGGCCAGGATAAATGTGTCGCGGTCCGGGACACAGGCCTGCATAAACAGTCATGACGGAAGTCCTGCAGGGCCTAGTCGTGGAGCCGACGTCTTCGCGCCGGCAATCACGGGAAACGACGCACCGCGCAGCGGTTCATCCAAGAGCCGAATCAGCAGCATTTCCGTTCCACCAGGGCGGGACCGTTGGAGGGGCGGCCTTCCTGCAACGGCTCCCAGTCGCAGCCCTTAAGGTGCTTGGCCAAGAAGACGATCTGTCCCACATGAAAAGCCAGGTGGCTTTGATTGAACTGAAGGGTGCGCAGGAGCGAGGCCTGCTCTTCCCCGGCCTGAGTGCTCCTTAAGACATCTTCCTCGCACAGCGATCCGAGGGCCTGAAAGAAGGATTCCCAGGCTTTCTCCCAATGAGCCCTCACCACCTCCATAGACTCGCCTTCCTCGATCGTAAACTCGAGTCTTGGGTGGTACCGGCTTATCTTCTCTTGAGGCTTCAAGGTCTGGCGGCAATATCGCCGCAAAGAGCCTGCGATATGTTTCATCAGCACGGCCACGCAGTTGCCGTCTTCGTCCAGACTGGTGTAGAGGTTGGCCACCGACAGTTGGCCGATGGCGTGGTCGGCGCTCTTCTTGAGCCTCTTGGCCTCCCGGCCCGACTGGAGGAGAAATTCCTGGCCGATTTGTCTCATCTTGTGCTTCCTGCTGAAAGGTGAATGCGTCCCCTGCTTAGCATTTCCAGCCACCCTTCTCTATGAGAATCGTCTGATTGGGCATAACCTTTAACAAATAAAGGGCTTATGGCATTTTCAAGAAATTGCATTGACACTATTCATACTCCGGCAGGACGCATTTTTGAAGACACTGCCGGTAGGAATCGTGGAGGCTCCATCTCAAGTCCTCCAGCGCCTGTGAGTTGGGACAGGTTGAGGATTGGCACTTAGCGAACCGGCGTCTCGCGGCGGCGGGGAGGATCTTTAAGGAAGTCGAGGACGCCGCGCAGGAACCGCTTGTGAAGCGGCATTTCGCCGGCCACGCGGACCTGATCGCCGCCCTTTGACTGGGCCTGGAGGAGCGCTTGATGGGTCGTATCCAGCAAGAGTCGGCGGTTGCGTGTGTTGGCGTTCAAGGCGGCCAAGCCGATGCTGCAAGTCAGATCGAGGGGTTGGCAGCCGGAGACGGCGAAGGCTTCTCCGCCGATGGCCCGGCGCAGGCGCTGAGCCAGCATTTTGGCTCCCTTGGCCGAGGTGGCGAATAGAACCATGATGAAGTGCCCCTGAGCCCGGCGTCCGATCAAGTCGGTGCGGCGCGAGTTGGCGCGCAGTCGCTCGGCGGCCTGAAAGAGCAGGACGCTTTCCCCATCCTGGCCCAAACGGCTGCGCAACTTGTCGGTCCCGTCCAGTTGCAGCATCAGGAGGGTGAGCGGGGTGCCATAGCGCTGGGAACGCAAGACTTCGGTGGAGAGGCGTTCAAGGAAATAGGCGGCGCACAGGACGCCCGTTTGGGGATCGTGTCTGACCAGAGCTTCCATTTGCTCGGTACGGCGGCCCAGCTCTTCCTGAAGGGTCTCGATCCCTCGGTAAGTGCTTTCCAGTTCGCGCTCGAGTTCAGAGATGCGTTCTTCGAAGTCCATGGCCCTCCATCTGCTTATCGGCATCCGCCGGCCCGACCTTAGACTCCTATCCTCCGGCGTCCGCTTAGCCTCTCTCACTTGCCGCGCCGGGTCTTGGCATGGCGGGTGGCGCGAGCGCTCCAGGGATCGTCGGGCCAATGATGCTTGGGATAGCGGCCGGCCAGCTCTTTCTTGACCTGGGGATAAGTCCGGTCCCAAAAACTCTTCAAGTCCTGGGTGACTTGGACGGGGCGCTGAGCGGGCGAGAGCAGATGCAGCAGCACCGGTACTTCTCCCCAGCATACGCAGGGAGTCTCGGCCAATCCGAACATCTCCTGCAGGCGCACCGCCAGGAAGGGAGGTTGGGGCGGCTGATAGCGCAGCCGCAGGCGCGATCCGCTGGGGACTTCGAGGTGAGTGGGCGCGCCCTCTTCGAGGCGCCGGGCGGCCTTGTGGCCGAGGCGCGATTGCAGAGCCGCCTGCATGTCGAGACGACGCAGATCGCTGAGGCGCGAGAAGCCGGCCAGGAAGGGCAGCAGCCAGTCTTCCAGGCTCTCCTCCAGGGCCTGGTCGGAGACGTCGGGCCAATCCTCGCCCGGCCGCCAGCCGGCCAGGGAAATCACCCGAGCCTGCCATTGACGCAGGTCGCGAGTCCAGGGCAGGCATTCCAGCCCGGCCAGGCGCACGCCTTGCAGCAGGGCTTCTTGCAACTGCGACGGATCGGGCTTGGGCAGATTGCTTCTGGAAAGCACCAGGGCCTGCAGCCTCTCTTCGCGCAAGGCCGCCACGGCCTTTGCCGAGGGGTCCCATTCCACTCGTTGAGCGGTCTCGATGCGGTCTTGGTGGCGGGTTCTGAGAGCATGTTCTGAAAGCGCGGCGGCGCTGAAGATGCGTCCGCGGGAAGTCCCTGCGTCGAGGCGGGCCACGGCCAGAAAAGGATGGGACGACAAGGGGTCTCCCTGGGGCAAGGCCGCTCCCCGTCCATTGGCCAGGCGGTAGCGATGGCGAGATCCGCCGCGCCTGCGGGCGATGCGGTCAGGATAGGCGCAGGAAACCAGTTCTCCTGCTTCAATCTGGTCCGAGGTTGGATTCGCCAATGGCGCACTTCCTTGGGAGGAATCGAGCAGTCTGCTCAGTTGACGGGAGGAGCGCACCACGGCGGCGCAGGCGGCCAGATCTCCCCCGCGCTCGTCGACTCGGCGCTTGTCGCCGCGGCGGAAGGCCCGCAGCAGGCTCAGGCGCTCCTCCAGGTCGCAGGGGGCCGGACCCGATTCCCGGCTTCCCCGCAACAGATCGCGCTCCGACAGCAGGGCTGCCAAGTCGGCGCCCAGACGAGTGCAGCCCGAGTTGTGGGCGGCCAGCAGCATGGCGGCCAGGCGGGGGTGAAGGGGCAGGCCGGCCATGCGCTTTCCCCCAGCGGTGATCCGTCCTCGGGCGTCTAAAGCTCCCAAGGCCGTGAGCAGGTCGCGAGCCTGCTCGAAAGCTCCCTGAGGAGGCCGATCGATCCAGCGCAGTTGCCGGCTGTCGCTGGTGCCCCATTGAGCCAACTGCAGAGCCAGGGGAGCCAGGTCGGCTTCCACGATCTCGGGAGGGTCGAAGGGCAGCAGAGAGGCCTGGCGCGCCTCGCTCCAGAGGCGGAAGCAGCGGCCCGGCCCCAGCCTCCCGGCCCGTCCGCTGCGCTGATCGGCCGAGGCCTGGGAAACGCGCACGGTCTCCAGCCGGGTCAGTCCGCTGTTGGGATCGAACTTGGGAGTCCGCCTCCAGCCGCTGTCGACCACGCTGGTGATGCCCTCGATTGTGAGGCTGGTTTCGGCGATGTTGGTGGCCAGCACCACCTTGCGCAGGCCGCCGGGGTGGGGGCGCACGGCGGCGTCCTGGGCCGCTTGCGGCAGGTCTCCGTAGAGGGGATGAAGTTGCAGCCCCTCTTGCCGGGCCCTGTCCTCGAGTTGGGCGGCCACTGACCGGATCTCGCCTCCTCCGGGCAGGAAGACCAGAACGTCGCCCCTGCTTTCTGAAAGCGCCCTCCCCACGCCCGCCAGCGCGCCCGCCGCAATCGACTCGCCGCGGGGACGGGCCAGGTAGTGCGTCTCCACGGGATGGAGCCTTCCCCCGCCTTCCACCACGGGTGCGTCGCCCAGCAATTCAGCCACGGCTTCGCTCTGCAGGGTGGCCGACATGACCAGCAGGCGCAGTTGCGGACGCAGCGCCGTCTGCACTTCGAGAGTCAAGGCCATGGCCAAGTCGGCCTGCAGGCTGCGCTCGTGGAATTCGTCGAAGATCACCAGTCCTACCCCTTCCAGCCCGGGATCGGACTGCAAGCGGCGCGTCAGGATGCCCTCGGTCAGGACCTCGATGCGGGTTCGGGAAGAGACCTTGTGATCGAAGCGGATGCGGTAGCCGACGCGCCGGCCCACTTCTTCGCCCAGCAGCCAAGCCATCCTCGAAGCGGCCGCCCGAGCCGCCAGACGGCGGGGCTCCAGCATGAGGATGGAGCGGCCCCGCAACCATTCCTCCTCCAACAGCGCCAGAGGAGTCAGCGTGGTCTTGCCCGATCCGGGAGGAGCCGACAGCAGGGCCGAGTTGCCGTTGCGCAAGGCGTCGCGCAGCTCCTCCACAACCTCGGCCACCGGCAAAGCGGGCAGTTTCATGCTGCAAGCATACCGAAAGGGGAGGACCGGAGTCCTCAGACCAGTTGGCGCTCTTCACCGGAGGCGCGCGAGGTGTGGCGGGTCAACATCTGGTAAAGTTCCTTGGAGCGGATCGGCTTGGCGAGATAGTCATCCATGCCGGCTTCAATACAACGCTCGCGGTCCCCCTTCATGGCGTGTGCGGTCATGGCGATGATGGGGATGCGGGAACCGTTGCCCTTCTCCCTCTCGCGGATCTCGGCGGTGGCTTGGAAGCCTCCCATCTCCGGCATCTGGACGTCCATGAGCACCACGTCGAAGGGGCCTTGATCGAGCTTTTCCAGAGCCTCCAGGCCATTGCCGGCCAAGGTGACGCTATGGCCCCGCTTTTCCAGCACCCTGAGGGTGAGTTTCCGATTGACCGGGTTGTCCTCGGCCACCAGGATCCTCAGACGCCGTTCTTCGGAAAGGCTGTGCTGGGTAATGAGGCGCTTGTCTTCGGTCCGGCTGCGTTGTCCCAGGGCGCTCATCACCGCCTCGGCCAGGTCGGCCTGGGCGATGGGTTTGGGCAGGTAGGCGGCCACGCCCAACTCGCGGCAGCGCATGGCATCTCCTCTTTGTCCCGCCGAACACAGCATGACGGTGACCAACCCGCTCATGCCCGGATGATCCCTGACTTTGGCGGCCAGTTCGAATCCGTCCACGCCGGGCATGTGAACGTCCAGCAGCATGAGATCGTAAAAGCGCTCCTGCTGCAGCGATTCCTGCAAGCAGTCGAACCCGGACATGGCGTCCTCGGCCAGGTCGGGTTTCATGCCCCACTTGGTGCACAGCTCTTTGAGGATAGCCCGGTTGGTGGCGTTGTCATCGACGATCAGCACCTGCAGACCCTTCAGGTCGCAGAGAGAACGGCGGGGAAGGTCCTGGCCGGCTTTGGCGGGAACCAGCTTGAGGTTGAAGAGGAAGGTGCTGCCGACTCCCACTTCGCTCTCCAGCCACAGGGTACCGCCCATCATGCGCACCAATTGACTGGAGATGGTCAGCCCCAGCCCCGTTCCCCCGTACTTGCGGGTGGTTGAGGCGTCGGCCTGGGTAAAGGCCTCGAAGATGGTGCGCTGCTGATCCGGCTCGATGCCGATTCCGCTGTCGCGGACGCTGATGAGCAGCTCCACCACTTCCTGGCTATGTCCCTCCAGGCGCACGTCCACGACCACTTCGCCTTCTTCGGTGAACTTGACGGCATTACCGACCAGGTTGACCAGTATCTGGCGCAGCCTGCCCGGATCGCCCAGGGCCCGGTAGGGCACGTCGGGATCGATGCGGCAAGCCAGTTCCAGACGCTTTTTGTGAGCTCTCAGGGCCAAAGCCTTGACCGAATCGGCGATGCAGTTATGCAGGTTGAAGGGAATGACGTCGAGGTCGAGCTTGCCGGCCTCGATCTTTGAGAAGTCCAGGATGTCGTTGATGAGGGCCAGCAAGGCGTCGGACGACTGCTTGACCATCTCCAAGTAGTCCCTCTGCTCGGGGGATAGTTGAGTATCCAGCGCCAGTTCGGTCATACCGATAATGCCGTTCATGGGAGTCCTGATCTCATGACTCATATTGGCCAGGAATTCGCTCTTGGCAACGCTGGCCGCCTCGGCTTCCTCTTTGGCCGCCACCAGGGCCCCGCGCGACGACTTGAGGTCGCGCACCATTTTGTTGAAGGTAGCGGCCAGATTGCCCAGTTCGTCCTGGGAGTGGACGGGCACTTGGGTGTCGACGTCTCCTCCGGCCACTCTGCGGGCCGCGTGGGCCAGTACCTTCAGTGGAGACACCAGGCGCGCCGAGAAGATCCAGGCGAATGCCAGCAGCGCCAGGGTGCCCAAAGCGCCGATGATGAGTCCTGCCTGCACGGGCCGGTAGCGCACGCTCCGCTCCCACTGCAAGGCTTGTGCGATCTGCCGGCCCAAGTCCACGTCGATGATGTCGAGGGATTCGTAAAGGGTCTCCAGCGTTTCGTCGAAGAGGATGACTTCTTCCTGAAGTTCCAAGGGGCCCAGGTCGCCGCCGCCCACGGCCAGCCTGAATTCCTCAAAGGCCTCGGGTTGCAGGCTCCTGGCTTTGGAAAAGCGCTCCAGGGGGATCAGGCCCGGCTCCAGCAGCAGGACCCGCTGCTGCAACTCCTCCATGTGCATGTTCATTTCCGCCCAGCGTCCCCGCACGGCCTGCAGATGCTCGAGGGGATCTTGGACGACGGGAATCTGTCCCGCCAGTTCCTGCACGAAGCGTACCGATTCTTTGGCTTGCAACTGGCTGCGTTTGACGGCGGTCAGGCGGGCCAGGGTTTCGGAGGCGTGCTGAAGCTGCAGGCCGAAATAGGTGACGGCGCACACCAAGGCCGCCATCACGGTCAAGGCGACCGAAAAGCCCATCAGCAGTTTGCTGCGAATCGTCACGGAGCCGGCCTACCCTTCTCGGACGCGTGACCGCCAAGTCACGAGGCGATGCTGCGGTGGCAGTTTTCCGTCCCGTGTTGTCTCACGCGTTATCAATGCATTGCTATCACTACATCGGCTTGAATCAAGCAGCCCTTTAGCTTCCCCTCCCTGGGCCTGGCACCCGGTTGGATCTCAAACAGGAGGCGGGCTTTCAGCGCGCAGCCGGCAGTCGATTGCGGATGAAGTCTTGAGCCCGCTGGTAGTCGTGAAACTGGCGTTCTGCGCGGCGGAAATCGGCATGATGCACGAAACGGCGTCCCCCCTGGAAGCGCTCGCCGAAGAGGGCGTGGAGCATCTCGTGATAGATGACGAATTCCACTACGTAAGCGGGCACCCGCGGGTGGTCGAGGCGGCGATCGATGACGATGGTGTTGTGAGCGTAGTCGTAATGTCCTAGAACCCGCCGATTGCGCCGGCGACTCCAGGAGAGGCGCTTGATGGTGAGGTGACCGTCGAAATAGCGGCGGTTGAGGTCTTCGCAAAGGGAGCGCAAATCGAAATGACGGCCTTGCTCGGCGGTCAGGTGCTTGCGGCCACGTTTCCGGCGCACTCGGCGGCAGCGTTCGCGAGTCTCTTCACGAGCCACGAAGCGGGCATAGAGGCGGCGCTCGGCGGCTGGCGGCTGACGCCTCATCAGCTTGTAAAGCAGGATCACGGCGATGGCGGACAAGACCGGCTCGGGAGCATCGCAAAGAATGTCGCTCAAGCGCAGGTAAACGGTCTGTCCACGCAGGCGGATGGTGTGATGCAAGTTGGCGTAAGGATAGAAGCGCAGCGAGAAGCGGGGCGGCGGGCTGCCCTCGCAGTCTTCCCAATGGAGCCTGCACAGTGCTTGCAGTCTGCCCGCAAGGGCTGAATCCATCGAATCGCTCAAAGAGGTCCTTCAGGCTTGGGTGGGCGCCGCCAGCTCCTGGTTGAGAAAGGCCACGATCTGGCGGGTCGAGGCGCCCGGCTGAAAGACCTCGCGCACACCCATCTCCTTCAATTTTTCGACGTCTTCCTGGGGGATGATGCCGCCGCCGAAGACCAGCACGTCCTCCATCTTCTCTTCCTTGAGCAGGTGCATGACCTTGGAAAAGAGATGCAGGTGAGCGCCTGAGAGCACCGAGAGTCCAATGGCGTCGACGTCCTCTTGCAGGGCGGCGGTAACGATTTGCGAGGGGGTCTGGCGCAAGCCCGTGTAGATGACCTCCATGCCGGCGTCCCGCAGGGCCCGTGCCACCACTTTGGCTCCCCGGTCGTGCCCGTCGAGTCCCGGCTTGGCGATGAGAACGCGGACTTTTGGCTGGCTCATGGCGGGGTCCTCAACGGTCCGGATCTTTGGAAAGCAGCTTCTTGGCTTTTTCGAAGTACACCATAGCTTCGGCGTCGTTGCCCTGCTTCTTGAAAACCCAGGCTTTTTCCTTGAAGAGCCGTCCGTGGGAATGGTCCTTGCGGCAGGCCTTGAGCGCCTGATCGAGAACGCTGTGGGCCACTTCGAACTGCTCCTCTTTGGTCAGCGCCGTCGATATGCGCTCGGCGGTGTCGACGAAGTGGTGTTCTTCGCTCTCGGGAAATCGAATCGAAAAGAACTCCCCCGTGGCTTGGGCCACCTTGCCGAAGTCACCGTTCTTGATGAGCAATTTGATGTACTCGTACTGGGCCTCGGCCTGGCTGCGGTCTTCGTCCCAGTTCTGGGCGATGAGAGGAGAGACGAGGGTCAGGCAGGTCATCAAGACGACAAGCAGGCTCCTGCAAAGGGCGTGACTCATAGGACTCACTCTCCAGCGAACGGATTGCGGTTGAGGTCGTTAAAGGAGGTGCGGCGGAAGGGGTTGTCCTCGACGTCGGTCCAACGCGGCTGGCCGCGCAACTGTTGTTCCTGTTGCTGCCGGCTCCTTACGAAGTCGAGATACTGCCGCTCTACTTGGGGGTCGACGCTGCTTTCTAAGGGAGCGGTCTCCATCAGGGGAAAGGACAGGGCCACCACCAGCACGATCACGGCCGCCGCGGTCAGCGGCGCCCAGCGCCACAACCAACTGCCCGAAGACGAAGCTCGCCCGGCGCCCTGAGGCCGTTTCTCGAAGCCGCTGGAGATCTCCCGCCGGATGCCGTTCCAAAGGTCCGTGCTAAGGGGCAGGGGCTGCAGAGCCTCATCGATGATCTGGCGCGCCCTCTGGTGCGATCTCAGGTCTTCGCTCAGGGACGCGTTCCCTTTCAAGGCCGCCTCGAACTCAGCGCGCTCGGCATCGCTCAACTCGCCGTCAAGGTAGGCGGTAAGCGACTCAGAAAGACTGTGACATTCCGTAGTTTTCACCAAGATACTCCTTGATCCTGTCGCGGACTTGCACTCGAGCCCGATGAATGTCGGATTTGACCGAGGCAAGCGACCGGCCGACCACTTCGCTGATATCCTGATAGCTCATTTTCTGTACG
>DATIPQ010000079.1 GCA_035471785.1 Acidobacteriota bacterium | reverse complement strand
GGGGGAGACGCCGCCGCTGTAGAGGCGGCTGGCCTCCAGCATTCCGTCGGCGATGTCCTGGGCCGGGAGAGAGCCGAGTTGCTCCAGCTTGGCGTGCAGACAGCCGTCGGCGAACTGCTTCTCACGCGAGTTCATGGCCTCGTGCAGACCGTCGCTGCAAATCACGACTACATCGCCCTTTTGCAACTCCAGCACGTGCTCCTGGTAGCGTTGATCGGGAAAGAGGCCCAGCGGAATGCCTTCCACCGAGATGGCCTCGACCTTGCCGTCGCGCAGCAGGAGGGGATGAGGCAGTCCGGCGGCAGCCATGGTCAGTGTGCGGGCCGAGGCGTCGACCATGGCCAGGGTCATGGCCAGAAAACGGTTGTCCAGCTCGGGCTGCAGCAAGTAGTGGTTCATGCGCCGCAGCAGCAGGCCGGGAGAGCAGGGCGAGTGGACGATCTGGGCCCGCAGGGCTCCAATGGCCATGGCCCCGTAAAGGGCCGCCGGAGTGGATTTGCCGGAGACATCGCCCACGGCGATGGTCATGCGCGAGGGCCCGCAGTTGAGAAAATCGTAGAAATCGCCCCCCAATTGGCGGGCGGGACGCCAGGAGCGTCCGATCTCCATACCTTTCAGCAGAGGGGAGTGAGATGGAAGAAGAGCTTTTTGAACCTGGCGGGCCATCTTCAGGTCTCGCCGCAGGCTGCCCTCCTTGCCTTTCAGTTCTTCCACCAGACGGGCATTCTCGAGGGCCACGGCCACTGAGTTGGCCAGGGTTTCCAGCATGAGCTCGTGGCGCCGGCTGAAGGCTCCCACCCGGTCGCTCTCCAGATTCATCACTCCCACCAAGCGCCCTTTGGCCAGCAGGGGTACGGCCAATTCGGAGCGTGTAGGAATACCGCTGCTGCAGTCCACGAAACGCGAATCGCGGCGCACGTCGGCAACCCGCAGGGGACGCCGGTGAAGAGCTACCCAGCCGCACACACCTTCGCCCGGACGCAGGCTCATGCGCGGCTCCCAGGCATTTCCGCTGTCCATTGAGAAACGGGCCGTGAGGAGCTGAGCTTCCTCATCCCAGTCATAGAGATCGAAGAGCCGGTACTCGATCAGCGATCCTACCTGTTGGGCGATGCGCTCGATCAATTGGCCCAGATCGAGGATGCCGTTGAGGTCCTGGCTGATCTCATGCAGCAGGCTCAGCCAACGGATGTCCTCGGAGGGATCAAGTCGGGAGGCCGGGTCCGGAGTGGAAACACTGTCGCTCATAACACTGTCCTCGCTGGACGAAACCGCTGTCTATAAGACGTCTGGAGTCCCCCGGCGGATTCAACCGAGTCGAATAAGCGAACGGTCGGACCCAGCCCCCAAGTGTCCTGCCTGAGCACGACCGCCCTACTTGAGGTGCTGGTCGAGGAACTTCAGGTAGTGCTCAGAGGCCTCGATCCGGTTTTCGCGGTTGCGGAATCCGTGCCCCTCGTCATCGAACACCACGTACTCCACCGGCACCCCGTTCTCTCTCACAGCCTCGACCAGCTCGTCGCTCTCCACCTTCTGGACGCGGGGGTCGTTGGCTCCCTGCACCACCAGCAGCGGACGCCTGATCTTGTCGGCGTGAAAGAGAGGCGAGATGCGGCGCAGGCGCTCTTCATCGGTGGCCGGATCGCCCATCTCGGCGTAAAGGGCGTCGCGAAAGGAGGTCCACCAGGGCGGGATCTCGCTCAGCGTCCGCAGCCAGTTGGTGACGCCGAAAATGTCGATTCCCACATTAAAGGCCTCGGGCTCGAAGGCCAGGGCCGCAGCCACCATGTAGCCGCCGTAACTGCCTCCGATAATGCCCACCCTGTCTCCGTCCACCCAATCCAGCGATTCCAGGTAGGTGCGGGCGTAAACGCAGTCCTTCAGATCCACCTCGCCGTGCTTCTGGTCGTCCATGTGATAGAAGGTCTTGCCGTACCCGGACGATCCCCTGTTATTGACGGCCAAGACGGCATAGCCATGGTTGACCAGGTGCTGAATGACGGGACTGTATCCCTTGCTGCTCTGCCCTCCCGGTCCGCCGTGCACCCAGACCAGCGCCGGCACAGGACTGTCGGCCGTGGCCTGATGAGGACGGTAAAGAATGGAAGGGATCTTGAGTTCGTCGAAGCTCTCATAGCGGATCACCTCGCCTTCAACCAGGTGATCGGGGTTGATGGCCGGATTGAGGCTGTGGGTCAACTGGCGGTAGCGACTGCTGGCCAGATCCATCACGAAGAGATTATTGGGAGAGGTGTCGCTGTTGATGTAGAACGCCAGCTTCTCGTCGCTGGGCGAGAAAGACATCTGCACCACCTCGCCCTGAGGCAGATCCTGGGGAAAATCCAGCTCGGTCCCTTCTTGGGTATCGAGGATGGTGACGTCGATGAGGGCATCGGCATTGATGGCCGAAACCCGATAGCGCCCGGTCCTCGAGTAGGTCATGAATACCACGTCCCAATCGGCTTGCAGCACCGGAGCCCGCTCTCCGCTGGCGATCTCGTAGCTCCAGGCCTGGGAGAATTCACTCTCAGCATTGGTGGAGTAGATCAGCTTCGAACTGTCGGGAGTGAAGGTCAGCGACTGATGGGAGACGTAGCCTTGGTGGGGGGTGACGTGCTTGGGTTCAGCCTGCGGATTCTCCAGGTCGAGCAGGTAGATGTCGCTGTCGGCGTTGTTGTTGACCCTGATGACGGCGGCCCAACGGCTGTCCCGGCTGATGTCGGCGATCTGCCAGCCCTCCTCGTTTTCGATCACCAGGCTGCGCTCATAATTGTCGGACGAGTAGCGATAGAGGTCGAAGAACTGCGGATTGCGCTCGTTGGTCTGCACCCAGAACCACTCGCGATCTCCGCTCCATCCGGCAAATCCGGCCTTGAGGTTCTCTCCCGGCGTCAGGTCCTTGCTGGAACCATCCGTCTCGCGCACATAGATGTGGTTGAGTTCGTTGCCGCCTTCGTCGAAGGTGTAGAGAAAACGCTCGTCATGAGGAAAGTAGCCGAGGGGGAAAACGGCATTGGTGGTGGAGTTCGTCAGTTGCTTGGGCTCACCACCCTCTACCGGCTGCTCGTAGGCGTTGAACACGCCGCTGGCGTCGCTCGTGAACAGAATCTTCGACTCGTCCGGCGAGAACGAAGCGCCCGCCACCGCAAGGGTCTCGAAAAACGTCCTGGCATCATATTGCTCCACCTCGACGACTGGCTCCCCTCCATCCGGTCCCGTGCAAGACGTCACGCCCAGCACCACCACGATCAACATTGTACAGACCCTCCAGCCGGCCTGACTACGAATCCATTGCTTCAATGACATTTGCTTATTCTCCTGTGCCGCTTGGAAGGCGAGTTTAGCAGACATTTCCTCGCCTTCCCACAGCAGCACGGGGCCAAGACGGCTAACCTCTATGCTATTTTGGCCCAACTATGAGATTTCCCGCGATCCCGGCGCTGTGGGCGGCCCTCCTCCTGAGCGGCGGCCTGCTTCAGGCCGCCGACAGGGTGAATGTCGGAATCCTGGTCTATCCCGGCGTTTACAACACCGAGTTCGTGGCCCCTTACGACGTTTTCGAACACGCCGACCAAGCGGGGCGCGAGGTCAAAGTCTTCCTGGTGGCTCCACGCCTGGAAGCCATTACTTCGGCAGAAGGTTTGCTCTTCCAGCCCGACTATGCGCTCGACGACCATCCGCCCATCGACATCCTCATCATTCCCAGCTTTGTCGACTACGAGAGCGACCTGGAAGCCAAACAGCCGGTCATCGACTGGGTCAGACGAAACGCCCACTCGGCCGATTGGGTCCTCTCCAATTGCTGGGGGGCCTTCTACTTGGCTCAAGCCGGACTTCTCAAGGGACGTTTCGCCATGACCTACCCGCCCGACATCGACAAACTGGCAGAGCGCTTTCCCGCCATCAAGCCCGTCAAGGACAAGCGCTTTGTCCGCGACGGCAAGTTCATCACAGGGGGAGGAGGGGTGGCCAGTTACGAAAACGCCCTTTATGTAGTGGAGCAGCTGTGGGGCGCCCAGACGGCCCGCCGCATCGCCTCCGGTTTAGTCTTGGACTGGAATCTCGAATCCGTGCCTCATTACGTGAAAAAAGACTAAGTATTTTGGGCATGGTCGCCGATACGGACCTTATCCAAGAACCTTCGGTTCAGAGGATCTGGGGACCGGGACAGACGATATGGCGACTGCCAGCAACAGTCAGAAGTGGATGGGCTCCGCCTGGGATGACAAGTCCCGCCCTGTCTCGATCGCCTCTCCCGCTTCGCTCTTTCAGTCCTTCTTCGAGAGCGCCGGCGTGGTGGTTCTGGTCCTGGCTCCCGACCTGCGCATCATGGACTGGAACCCCGAGGCCGAGCGCCTGCTGGGGACACCCCGCTCAGAAGCCCTTGGCAAGGACTGCCTGCAACTCATCATTCCCCAACAACTGCGGCAACAAATCGGCGACAAGCTGCGGCTGGCTCTGGAGGGCGATTCGGTGCAGACGGAGGAGGGCGAGGTCCTGACCAAGGACGGCCGGCGCCGCGTCCTGCTCTGGAACGTCAGCGGATTTCTCGACGAGCAGGGCAAGCCGGCGGGAGTTTTGGCCGTCGGTCAAGACATCACCCGGCGCAAGAAGGCCCAACGCCTGCTCAGGAAGAACGAAAAGCAACTGCGGGTCATCGCCGATTCTCTACCCGCCCTGATCGCACAGGTCGACGACCAGGAGCGCTACAAGTTCGTCAACCGCCGCTATGCCTCTTACTTCAACCACCCTCCCGAAGAGATGGTTGGAATGCGGGTCAAGGAGGTGGTTGGAGCCAACTACAGGCGCTTCAAGCCCTACATCGACCGGGCCCTTGCAGGAGAATGTTGCGGCTATGAAATGGACCTCAAGCGCCAGGGAGGGATGCGGCGCTTCAATGCCGTTCTGGTTCCCGATCTGGAGGGTGAGCGCCCTGGCGGATACTTCGTACTGATCCACGACATCACCGAACAGAAGCAAGTCGAGGACGAGTTGCGCCGGGCCAAAGAGCAGGCCGAGGCGGTCAACCGCGAGTTGGAAGCCACCCACGTCCAGTTTGAAAAGGCCATCGAGCGGGCCAATCGGATGGCCCTGGAAGCCGAAGCCGCCAATTGCGCCAAAAGCGAATTTCTGGCCAACATGAGCCATGAAATCCGCACCCCCATGAACGGCATCATCGGAATGACCGACTTGGCCCTGGAGACCGACCTCTCGGGCGAACAGACCGAGTACCTGACGATGGTGCGCTCCTCGGCGCGACATCTGCTGCAACTGATCAATGACATTCTCGACTTTTCCAAGATCGAGGCGGGACGCTTCGACCTGGACTCGATCACTTTCAACCTTTCCGACTGCGTCCGCGACACGCTCAAGACCCTACCCCTTCGCGCCGACGATCCCCTCGAGCTGGTCTGCGACATGCCTTCCAACCTGCCCGAAAAACTGCGCGGCGACCCCGGACGCCTGCGCCAAGTCCTGCTCAACCTGCTGGGAAACGCCGTCAAATTCACTGAAAAAGGCGAGATCGTGGTGGCCGCCGAGGTCCTTGAGGATCGTGAAGAGGACGTTGTGCTGCAGTTTTCGGTGGCGGATTCTGGAATCGGCATCAGCAAGAAGCAGCAGGAAGTGATCTTTCAGGCCTTCACCCAAGTGGACGGCTCCAGCACACGGAAATACGGCGGCACCGGGTTGGGATTGGCCATCGCCCGCAAGCTTGTCAGGCGCATGGGAGGCGAAATCCGGGTTGAGAGCGAAGCGGGCCGGGGAAGCACCTTTTACTTTACGGTGATCTTGAACAAGGTCGGCGCTCCATCCCAGCGAGACGCCAAGAGCGGCTGGACGGGCAGCCAACTAAAGGGAAGACGGGCGTTGATCGCGGAGACAAACCGCACGGGCCTGGAAGTGCTGCGAAACAGCTTGACGGCCCGCGGCATGGAGGTCGAAGGCGTCACCAGCGGCCTGCAGGCGCTCAAGGTGGTCGAAGAGGCTGAGGACCGCCGCCAACCGTTCGATCTGCTGCTCATCGACAACCACCTGCACGACTTTCAGGCTTTCGCCCTGGTGCAGCGGATGCGCGATGAACTGGGATGCCGCTCCTCAGTCATCGTTTCCACCCGAACCGGCATTCGGGGAGACGCCGTTCGCTGCCGCCAACTGGGCATTGGAGCCTACTTGCTCAAGCCCATCACATCGAGCGACCTGATGACCACGGTGAGCACCGTGCTGCGCGCGGCGGCATCGCCTCAACCTGCCCAACTGGTGACTCGCCACACCCTGCGGGAAAAGCGGCGCAGGCTCAGAGTCTTGCTGGGGGAGGACAATCCAGTCAATATGAAACTGGCCTTGCACCTGTTGGAAAAGCGTGGCCACCGCGTGACAGCCGTCAGCGACGGAAAAGCGGCCTTGAAGGAAGCCCGCCGCCAGGAGTTCGACATCATTTTAATGGACATACAAATGCCCGAAATGGACGGTTTGGAAGCCACGGCAGCCATTCGGCGCTGGGAAGAGGCAAAAGAGCGAAGAACTCCTATCCTGGCCCTCACGGCTCACGCCATGAAAGGCGACCGCGACCGCTGCCTGGAGGCCGGTATGGACGGCTACGTCGCCAAACCCATCAAACCAGAGGAGTTGTTTGAAGCCATGGAGACCCTGACCGGAAAATCAGTCCGCCCTTCCAACGCTTCCAGGCAAGAGCACAACTCGTCCGGAGGAAGAAAATTGTTCGACCGCCAACAACTCATGGAACGAGTCGATCACGACCTGGAACTGCTGGGCGAGATCGTGGAACTCTTTGTCGAAGACTATCCGCAACTGCTGGAGAAGATCGAGAAGGCCATCGCCGAGGAGGACGCACATGGGCTGGAACGCAGCGCCCACGCGCTTAAGGGGTCGGTTGCCAACTTCATGGCCGAGCCCGCCCGAGAGGCCGCCTTCCGACTTGAGCAGATGGGCCGCCAAGAGAACCTGCAAGCAGCTCCGCAGGCTCTTGAGTCCCTCAAGGCGGAGTTGCAAAGACTCGTTCCGACCTTGCAGAATCTAGTCCAGGAAGGTCATCTGTGAAAATCCTGATCGCCGAGGATGAGCGCGTTTCACGCCGCATCCTGTGCAAATATCTGGAGAAATGGGGATATCAGGTGGTGGTGGCCGAGGACGGCGACCAGGCCTGGAAAGTCCTTGAAGGTGAAACTGCGCCTTCTCTGGTGATCCTGGATTGGGAAATGCCCGGACGCGACGGAGTCGACATTTGCCGCGCCGTGCGCGAAGTGGACCGCGAGCCCTACACCTACATCCTGCTGCTGACAGCCCGCAAAGATCAGGAAGACATCGTGCTGGGATTGCAGGCGGGAGCCGACGACTACATCACCAAACCTTTCGACAAGCACGAGCTGGAGGTGCGGCTGCGGGCCGGAAAGCGCATCATCGAACTTCAGGAAGAACTGATTCAGGCCCGCGAAACCCTGCGCATCATGGCCCTGCACGATCCCCTCACCGGACTCTTCAACCGGGGCGCCATCCTCGACAAGCTCAACAGCGAACTCTCGCGCGGCCAGCGGTCCGGCGAGCCGGTGGCGGTGATCCTGGGCGACATCGACCATTTCAAGCAGATCAACGACAATCACGGACATCCGGCCGGCGACGAAGTGCTGCGCCGACTCTCGGCCCGCTTGCGCAAGTCCTCTCGCTCCTATGACTCGGTGGGCCGCTACGGGGGCGAGGAGTTTCTGGTGGTGGTACCGGGTTGCGGTCCTGAGGACGCCCTCAAACAGGCCCGCCGACTGCATGAAACGGTCGGCAGCCAGCCCGTCGACTGCGGCGAAATCAAGCTGCCGGTAACCATGAGCATGGGGCTGACCGTCTATGACGGCCGCAGCGAGCCCGACATCGAGGAGTTGGTCCACGATGCCGATGAAGCGCTCTACCGGGCCAAGCGCCTGGGCCGCGACCGGATCGAGTGCGGAGAGATGCTGAGCGGTTTCAGCGACGATCCGGGACCGCGCCAGCAATCCCGGCGAGGCTCACAAGCCCGCGATCAGGCCCAGAGGGCTTCTTGAGAGCCTCTCAGCTACACTGATCACAGATTTTTTCCTTCCGCCGGCTTGGAAAGCCCTGTACTAACGCTCATCATGGAAGACCATGCGGGAACTTCTCAAAATCGTCGAGGAGCCGCGCCGCTGCTCTTACCTGCCCGAAGAACAGGCGGCTCTGGAGTTTCGCCTGGTGAGCGAACTGAGTCCTCGGGAGTACTCCCATCTGCTCAACCGCGGCTACCGCCGTTTCGGACGCCAGATCTTCCGTCCCGCCTGCCCTCACTGCAGCCAGTGCATCTCCTTGCGCGTGCCCGTCGACGAGTTCGGCCCCAGCCGCTCCCAGAAAAGAGCCTGGAAGGCGAATCAGAACATCGACGTGGAGATCTGCCCGCCCTACGTGGCGCCTGAGCTGATCGAGCTCTACAACCTCTATCACGCCGACATGAAGAAGCGCCGCGGATGGCCGGCCCAAAAAATCTCTCCAGCCTCGTACGTGGAAAGCTTTGTGGAAGGCAGCGGAGCCTTCGGCCGGCAATGGCTCTATTTTCAGGGGTCGAAGCTGGTGGGCGTGGCCCTGATGGATGAAGTGCCCGAGGCCGTCTCCATGGTCTACTTCTATCACCACCCACAATGGCGCGGCCAAAGCCCGGGCGTGTTCTCGATTCTCAACCAGATCTCTTATGCTCAGCGCCGCGGTTTGAAGTGGGCCTACCTGGGCTACTGGATCGAGGCCAATCCCTCCATGCGCTACAAGTCGTCTTTCCGCCCCCACCAGATCCTCCATCCCCATCCCGCCGCCGGCGAAGACGCCGTCTGGCGAACTCCCGAGGGCCGATGACCAACTCACAAAACTGGCGCTTTCCAAGCCCCTAAGTCGTGAGTTCGCCGCGCAGGTTGGTTTGGGCCAGGATGCGCACTTCCTGGGGCGGCCTCTTGGCGCCCAGCAGGCAGAAGAGCTTGGTGAGGGCGGCTTCGGCGGTCATGTCGTAGCCGCTCACCACGCCGGCTTCGGCCAGGCGGCGTCCGGTGGCGTAGCTGGAGAGGTCGACGCGTCCCCGCAGGCACTGGGTGCAGGCCACGATCACCACGCCCTGATCGGTGGCCGACTGCAAGACCTTGAGAAAGTCTTCGTCGTCGGGTCCGTTGCCGATGCCGAAGGCTTCCAAGACCAGCCCGTCCAAGGGCTTGAGCATCCCCTCCACCATCTGCGACGAGATTCCCGGGAAAAGACGCAGCGCGCCCACCCGGCAGGGCTCGAGGTTCTCCAGCATGAGGTTGCGGGAAGACTGCTTGGGCCGGTGAATCAGGTCCCACTTGATCTCAATGTCCACACCCGCTTCCCCCAGGGCCGGAAAGTCGGGCGAATCGAAAGCGTGCAGCCCGTCGGCATGGACCTTGACGGCGCGGTTTCCCCGCAACAGGCGGTTGCCGAAAAAGAGGCACACTTCGGGGATGGAGAAGCGGGCGGCGATGAGCAGCGAGGTGATGAGGTTCTCGCGGGCGTCGCTGCGGATCTCGCAAAGGGGAATCTGTGAGCCCGTCACGATCACCGGCTTGCTCAACCCCGGAAGAATAAAGGACAGGGCCGAGGCTGTGTAGGCCATGGTGTCGGTGCCGTGAAGCACCAAGAATCCGTCGAAATCGTCATAGGCGTCGGCGATGTCGCGGGCGATGCGCAGCCATCCGCTGGGACGCATCTTGGAAGAGTCCACCAGGGGCTGATACTGGTGGATGACGTACTCCGGCATCTCCTCCTGCTGCAATTCCACCATCTGCGCCATCAGCGACTCCAGATAGCCCGGCTCGGGGATGTATCCCTTCTCGCTCCTGCGCATGCCGATGGTGCCGCCGGTATAAGCGATGTAGACTCGTTTTCGCATGTCGGAAAAGGCGCGGAAAACCCGCGCGCGCCCATGATATAGTGGCCAACCGACAAAGAACAGCCCGCCCAGGAGAACAGTCCGTAGAGGGCTGGCGAGGACCGAGGGGCAGATGTACGAATCCCGAATCCAGCGTACGGGAATAGTCGACCTGGGATCGAACACCTCCCGGCTGGTGGTTTTCGCCTACCAACCCGGCCGCTCCTTCCGCTTGATCGACGAGATTCGCGAGCCGGTGCGCCTGGGAGAGTCGCTGGGACGCTCGGGGACGATGTCTCAAGCCGGGATGGAACGCGCCGCAGCCGCCTTGCGCCTTTACGCCAAGTACCGCGAAGCCATGCACCTGGAGGACCTGCGGGTGATCGCCACCAGTGCGGTGCGCGATGCCTCCAACCGTGAAGAGTTTCTGGAGATGGTGCGTCCCTTCGGCCTGCCCATCGACATCTTGTCGGGCGAGGAAGAGGCCGCCTTGGGCGTGCTGGCGGTGGCCAACGGATTCCCCATGGAGGAAGCCTGGGTGATGGACCTGGGCGGCGGCAGCATGCAGATCTCGCGCATGCGCGACCGGATCTTCCAAACGGGACAGGCCTACCCTCTGGGCGCCGTTCGCCTCTACGAGGCCTTCTTGAGCAGCGACCCTCCCGACGACGCCGAGGTCGAAGCGCTGGAACGCAAAGCGGCAGCCGAACTGGGGAGTACGGTGGAGCGGATGCGCGACGAGTCCTGCCCCCTGGTGGCCATGGGCGGATCGATCCGCAACCTGACGCGGGCCGTGCAAAAGAAGAACAACTACCCGCTCGACCGCATCCACGGCTTCTTCCTGCAGAGGGGCGAACTGGAGACCATCACTTACAAGCTGCTCCACCTGCGGGCCTCCCAACGCTCTTCCATTCCCGGCATACATCCCGACCGCGGCGACATCATCGTGGCCGCGGCCCTGGTCTACCGCTGGCTGCTGCGCCAAACCGACCGCGACGGCATCTGGGTCTCGGGACAGGGCGTGCGGGAAGGGGCCTTCTACCGGATTTTCCTGCCTCCTCCACATTCGGTCGGCGACATCCGCGCCTTCAGCGTCCGCAACCTGTTCGCCCAGTTTCCTCAATCGGAATTCCACACCCAGCAAGTGCGCCACCTGGCCCTGCGGCTCTTCCAGGAACTGAGTCCGCTGCACGATTTGGGCCAATCCGATTCGGAACTTCTGGAAGCCTCCTGCTGGCTGCACGACATCGGCATGACGCTGGGCTATCACGACCACCACAAGCACGGTGCCTACCTGGTGGAATCGTTCAATCTCAACGGCTTTACCCACCGCCAGCAGGCCCTGCTGGCGCTGCTGGTCCGCTATCACCGCAAAGGCACGCCCAAGTGGAAACGGCTCAAAGCGCTGGCCCGCCCCGGGGACAAGCGCAAACTGCGGCAACTTTCCTGCTGCCTGCGTCTGGCCGAGTTCCTGGAGCGGTCGCGGGGCGGCCGGGTGCGCGACTTGCGGGCCGAAATCTCCGGGCCAGACGTCACTATCTTCTGCCAGGGACAAGAAAACCCTTTCATCGAACTGTGGGAGACGCGCAAACAGTCCGACCTCTTCGAAAAGGCCTTCAAGAAGAAACTGGTGCTGGAGTACGAAGCCCAAAAGGAAGCTGTCCCCGCCTCGCGCTCTTAGGCAAACCTGGATAAAATGGCGTCATGCTGAGATTGATCTTCATCCGTCACGGCAAGAGCGACTGGAATGCCGGCTACTCGGGCGACCACGAGCGTCCGCTCAATAAGAGGGGACGCAAGGCGGCCCGGGCCATGGGGGTGTTCCTGGAGCGCAGCGGCAACCGTCCCCATGCCATTCTTTCCTCCACCGCCGTGCGGGCCCGCACCACGGTGGAACTGGCGGCCGAAGCAGGCGGGTGGGAGGTGGCTCCGCGGCTGACCCGGCGCCTCTACGGCACTTCGGCAGCCACCGTGATCGAAGAGATCCAAAAGGAGGACGACCAGGCCCAAGTCCTGCTGGTGGCCGGCCATCAGCCCACCTGGTCGGAAACCTGCAGCCGCCTCATGGGCGGAGGAGAGATGCGCTATCCCACGGCAGCCGCCTGCTGCCTGAGCTTTCCTTGCGGCAATTGGTCGGCAGTGCGACCCGGCGGCGGGCAATTGCTGTGGTTCGTCCCCCCCAAGCTGATCCAGGGCCTGCTGGAGCCGTAAATCAAGTCATCCGCCCGTCTTCAAAATACGGTAAACTAATGACTTATGGCTGATGGCAAAGTGATCGAGGCGAAGCAGCAGAAGGCTCCCCCGCAGGGCCGGAAAACCTCTGAGGAGAAATCCCCGGCGAGCGATGAGTCCATTCCCCATCCCGGGCGCTTGAAGACGATTCTGGGCGGCGGAGAAGCACCCGGCGAAATCCGGGCTCCCCAAGTGGAGGACACCTCCGATCTGGAGGCCCCTTCCCTTTACTTCAACCGCGAACTCAGTTGGCTCAAGTTCAACGAACTGGTCTTGGAGGAGGCTCTTGATTCCCGAAATCCCCTTCTTGACCGGGTCAACTTCCTCTCCATCTTCTACAGCAACCTGGACGAGTTCTTCATGGTACGCGTCTCGGGGCTGCGCCGGCAGATGCAGAGCGGAGTTCTGGAGGCTCCTCCCGACGGCATGACCCCCACCGAACAACTGGCTTCCATCCGTGAACAGCTCGCTCCCATGCTGGAAACGGGGCAACGCTGCTGGAGCAAAGACTTGGCGCCCAAGCTGCGCCGCCACGGCATCCGCGTGCATCGCTACAAGGAACTCGACGAACGCCAGAAGAGGCTGCTGCGCGATCGATTCAAGAAGGACGTATTCCCCGTATTGACCCCTCTGGCGGTGGACCCGGGACACCCCTTCCCGCACATCTCCAACCTCTCCATCAACCTGGCCGTGGTAGTGCAGGACCCGGAGGAAGGGGAACGCTTCGCTCGTCTCAAGGTGCCCCAGACACTTCCCCGCCTGATGCGAATTCCCGAGGACGAGAACTTCGACAGCAGCTACGAGAGCATGGGTCTGCGCGACCTGGACGCCGCCAACCTGGTGTGGCTGGAGGAAGTCGTGGTGGCCAACCTCGACTTGCTTTTCCCCGGACTGGAAGTTACCGCCGCCTATCCCTTCAGGGTGACTCGCGACGCCGACTTCGAGATCGAGGAAGACGAAGCCTCCGACCTGCTCAGCGCCATGAGCGAGATCGTCAGCATGCGCCACTTCGGCTCGGCGGTGCGCCTGGAGGTGGACGCCAAGATGCCCCAGGTCATTCGCGACCTCTTGACCCGCAACGTGGGAGTGGAGCCCTACCAGGTCTATGAGATGCGCAACCCCATCGGCCTGGCTCACCTTTCGGAACTCAACTCCATCGACCGGCCGGGACTGCGCTTCTCCCGCTATCTGCCCCTGGTGTCCTACTCGCTGCAGGAGAAAGCCGATATCTTTTCGACCCTCCGCCAGCGCCGCGACGTGGTGCTCTACCACCCCTACGACGGATTCATGCCGGTGGTCAACTTTCTGCGCCAGGCCGCCAACGATCCCCAGGTCCTGGCCATCAAGCAAACCCTCTACCGCGTGGGAACCAACTCCCCCATCGTTGAGGCCTTGAAGGAGGCGCGAGAGAACGGCATCCAGGTTTCGGCACTGGTGGAGCTCAAAGCCCGTTTCGACGAAGAAAACAACATCGGCTGGGCTCAGGCGCTGGAGCGGGCGGGCGTGCACGTCGTCTACGGCGTGCTGGGACTCAAGACACACGCCAAGATGTGCCTGGTGGTGCGGCGCGAACGGGAGGGACTGCGCTGCTACGCCCATCTGTCTACCGGCAACTACAATCCCACCACCGCCCGCATTTACACCGACGTGGGTTTTTTCACCTGCCGTCAGGACATCGCCGAAGACGTCTCCGACCTCTTCAACTCGCTGACCGGCTACTCGCGCAAGCAGGAATACCACAAATTGCTGGTGGCGCCGGGAGGGATGCGCCGGCAGATCATCTCGCGCATCGACCGCGAAATCAGCAAGCATCGGGAGGAAGGCGGCGGCCACCTGGCCTTCAAGATGAACGCCCTGGTGGACAAGAGCTGTATTCAAGCTCTCTATCGGGCTTCTCAGGAAGGCGTGCGGATCGATCTTCAGGTGCGCGGCATCTGCTGCCTGCGTCCCGGCATTCCCGGCGTCAGCGACAACATCACCGTCACCTCCGTTGTGGGGCGTTTCCTGGAACACAGCCGCATCTACTATTTCCGCAACGGAGGCCAGGAAGAGATCCTGGCCGGCAGCGCCGACCTGATGCCGCGCAACCTCGACCATCGTGTGGAGACCCTCTTCCCCGTCGAGGATCCGAAGCTGCTGCAGGCCATTCGCGACGATATCCTCTTCCTCCACCTGCGCGACAACGT
This sequence comes from Acidobacteriota bacterium, assembly GCA_035471785.1. NCBI lineage: Bacteria > Pseudomonadati > Acidobacteriota > Acidobacteriota bacterium. The sequence continues at coordinate 28,682 of DATIPQ010000079.1, read as the reverse complement.
CAAGGCCCGGCTGCTGCTGCCCGACGGCACCCGCATGCGCCTGCGGCCCGCCCGAGGCGAAACCGCCATCGATTCCCAGCACTACCTGATCAAAAAGGGAGGCGGTTGGCGCATGGAGTCCACAAGCAGCACGCGCGAGGAACCGAAAGCCCTTCTCAAGGCCCGCCAGCCTTAGAGCCGCCCCGGTGCGCTGCATCAGCAGGGCCGGAGCATAGGCAGTGGCTCGTGCTATAGTCCCCAACGGGTGAATCGAACATGGGAGAGCTCGGCTCTCCAATGCTTGCAGGATGGAGGCGTGCGTTCGCTGCGTCTCGTCGCTGCCTCAAGTATTGCTGTGCCCTGGCGGGCTACAGGAGGAGTCCCTATGAGCAAAGACGGCCTCTTTGTCGTAGATGAAGGACAGAGAGTCCCTTTCTTGCGGGGCGTCATGACCCACTCGCTGGTGGCCAAGGGACTCAGCTTCGAGGACGCCTATGAGACGGCCGACACGGTGCGCGATCTCATCCGGCCCAAGGGCCAGGTCGAGAAAAAGAAGCTACCCAAGATCGTGCGCAAGGTGGTCAAAGAGAAATTCGGCGATTCCTACGACCTGAGCCGCCGCCCCCTCAAGCCTCACACCATCACGGTGGAAGGGGCGGAAACCCGGCTTCCCTTCAGCAAGGGAGTACTGGCCCAGTCGCTGCTGGCCGCCGGACTTGAGCCTTCCGAGGGATTCGACATCGCCCGCCGCATCGAGGCTCACATTCTGCAAGAAGGGCGCAACCGCATCAGCCGCGACGAGTTGCGTGCCCTCACCTTCGACACGCTGGTGGAGATAGGCGAGAAGGGCAACGCCGAGAATTACCTGCTGTGGCGCCTCTTCACCCTCGACCCCAACTCCCGCCGCAAACCCCAAAAGCCCCTGGTGCTGCTCTTCGGAGGCGCCACCGGCACGGGCAAGAGTTCCATCGCCTCCGAGGTGGCCCACCGCCTGGGCATTCGCCACGTGCTCTCCACCGATTCGGTGCGTCAGGTCATGCGCATGCTCTTCTCGCGCGAGCTGCTGCCCGCCATCCACACCTCCTCTTACCAGGCCTGGCGCGAGTGGCAGGGCAACAGTCACAAGAAGTCGGTCATCGGGGCTTTTCAAGAGCAGACGCGGCGTGTCATGGTGGGCATCCACGCCATCCTCGACCGGGCCTCCCAGGAGGAACATTCCATCATCCTGGAGGGGGTCCACCTGGTACCGGGATATCTGGGGTTGGAGGCTTTTCGGGAGCGCTTTTTCATCGTGCCGGTGGTCGTCACCACCCTCAGTTCCAAGGCCCTTCTCAAGCGTTTCAAAGAGCGTGAACGGGGCTGTTCGCTGCGCTCGGCCGAGCGCTACAAGACCTATTTCGAGGAAATCCGCATGATCCAGGATTTCATCGCCGATCAGGCCGAGGAAAACGATACTCCCATCGTGGAAAACGACATCCTGGAGGGCACCATCCGGGAAGTGCTCTCGGTCATCGCCAACACTCTGAGGCGGGAGCTGGAGATCGATCACGACAAACTGCTCAAGCAGGCTCTGGGACGGTAGGGCATAGGTTCAGGCGGCTTGGGGCGGCCCTCCTTCGCCAAGGCTACGGAGGGCAGGGGTCTAAAACTGCTTGGTGATGTCGTTGATGATGACGAAGCTCATCAGCAGCACCAGGAAGAGGAACCCCGCCTGCAGGATGCGTTCCTTCACCTGCACGCTCAAATCACGGCCTCGCAGTCCTTCGATGGCCAGCAGAAGAATGACGCCGCCGTCCAGGATGGGAATGGGCAGCAAGTTGAGGATCCCCAGTTGCAGGGAGATGAAGGCCATGAAGTTGATGAGCGTGCTGGCCCCCTGGCGGGCCGCGATTCCTGAAAAATTGGCGATCTCGAGGGGTCCGGAGAGGGTTCGGATGGAAGTGTCCCCGGTAACGATCTGACCCAGGATCTTAAAGAGCAGTCCGGCCACCTCGACATTTCGCCGCACGGCTTCTTGAACCGATCCGGCCAAACTGTATTGGCGCGTTTCAAAGGGGACGAAAGGGGCTGCACCGATGACGATCCGCTCGGGGTCGTTCTTGTCGGGAACGGGAGCGATCGTCTTGGTGATGGTTTGGCCGTCGCGCACAATGGTGAAGTCGATAGGGGTTCCCGCCTCTTGTCGGGAAACCAGGTATTGGATGGCGTAGAAACCTTGTGCCGTCTGGCCGTCCAGTTCAGCCATGACGACTTCGTCGCCGGGACGCAAACCGGCCCGTTCGGCAGGGGAATCCTCCGACACCTGGTCGATCTTGAAATCGAGAGCGGGAGCAATCCCCAGCGCGCCTTGCTGGCTGGGACCGACGGCGCGGATTTCGATGAGCTCTTCCTGCCGCTGACCATCGCGCCGGTAGACGACCGGAACCAGCTTTCCTCCATTGGTGAGGATTTGCAGGTTGGTTTTTTCCCAGGTCGTCGTCTCAACACCGTCGATGGAGAGGATTTGATCGCCCTTCTGCAGACCGGCCTGCTGGGCGGCCGACTCGGGGGCCACGTAGCCTATGACGGGCGGCTGGGAGAGATAGCGGGGAACCTCGATGCCGACCAGATATAGTCCGGTCATCAGCGCCACAGCCAGGCCGAGGTTCATGGCCGGCCCCGCGATGGCCACCAGAAAGCGCTGCCAGCGCGGCTTGGAGAGAAACTCGTAGGGAGCCCCCGTCAAATCGTCGACCACGTTCTCTCCCGCCATCTTGACGAATCCGCCCAGCGGCAGAAGGCTGACGCGATAGTCGGTTTCGCCCATGCGGAAGCCGAAAAGGCGGGGCCCGAATCCCAGGGAGAAAGCCTCTACCCGAATCCCCAGCAGCTTGGCCATCAAGTGATGTCCCAGCTCATGGATGAAAATGAGGATGCCCAGCACAAAGATGAAAGCTGCCGCAGTAAAGGCGTAATCGTTCAATAAGTCCACGTCTTCTCCTCGCTGCCCAGCGTCCTCTCCACCACGAAAAAGAGCCTTTATTGTCCGCCGCAGGGGGTCAATTTGTCAAATCTCACCCGCGCCTTCAGCGCCCTGGTACAGTGCACCTCAAAAGTCTTGAGCCAGAGTCTTGCCACGTCCGAGGGGCGATATGCGAAGTTCGAACCCTGGGTACCGAGGTTAACCCGAGTTGGGATGCAGGATGGCTCGGAACTTTTGACGCACTGCACTAAGATGGGGCGGGGGTGAATTGGTTGAGGGCTTGGGTGGCCAGGCGGCGGGCCTGGCGGTCGGCTTCCAGCACAGCCTGCAGGGAATCGGCCGGCACCGGCTGCTGTTGCTGCAGGGTGCGTTCGATGATTTCGGGGATGGCGGTCAAAGCCAGTCCGCCCTGCAGGAAGCGGCCCACCGCGACCTCGTTGGCGGCATTCAGTACCGCGGGGGCAGTGCCTCCCATCCGCAAGGCTTCATAGGCCAGGCGGATGCAGGGAAAGCGCTGGGGATCAGGACGGTGAAACTCGAGCGCAGGCAGCGAAAAGACATCGAACTCGGGCAGGCGCGAGGGACAACGCTCGGGGTCGCAGAGAGCGTAGAGAATGGCCGAGCGCATGTCGGTGATGCTCATCTGAGCCAAAAAAGTGCCGTCCACGAATTCCACCATGGAATGGATCACCGACTGGGGATGGACGGCGATGGCGATGTCCCGGGGCGGAATCGAGAAGAGATGATGAGCCTCGATCACCTCCAGGCCCTTGTTCATGAGGGTGGCCGAGTCGATGGTGATCTTGGGCCCCATGCTCCAGGTGGGATGGTCGAGAGCCTGCTCGACGGTGACCTGGGACAGGTCGCGCTGGGGCTGCTGGTGAAAGGGCCCCCCTGAAGCGGTCAGCCAAAGGCGCTTCACCTCGCCCTCTTTGGCCCCGCGCAAACACTGGTGGAGCGCGTTGTGCTCGCTGTCGATGGGTATCAGGCGCACACCGGTGCGCCGCACCTGGGCCATGATCACTTCGCCGGCCGCGATAAGCGTTTCTTTGTTGGCCAGGGCCACGTCTTTGCCCTCTTCCAGGGCCTTGTAGACGGCGGGCAGACCGGCGGCTCCGGTGACGGCGGCCACCACCACGTCGACCTCGGCCAAAGTGGCTGCTTCGACGATGCCCTCTTGACCTTCGGCTACCGTCACTTCAGGACGGCGGCGGCGCAACTCGCCGGCCGCCTCCCGATCGCACATGGCCACCAGACGAGGAGAGTAACGGTCGCACTGGCGTACGATCTCGTCGACATTGCCGTTGGCGGCCAGGGTGGCCACCCCAAATCGCTCGGGATAGAGGTCGACGATGCTCAGGGTGCTGGTCCCGATGGATCCAGTCGATCCCAGGACCGCCAGATTCTTTAGGCGAGGGGGCATAGGTCGTTCTCCGGGAGGCGCTATTCTACCAGACGGCTGAGCAGATAATAGGCGGGGAAGGCGAAAAGGGTGCTGTCGATGCGGTCCAACAGGCCCCCGTGGCCGGGAAGCAGATGGGAACTGTCCTTGATGTGGGCGCCCCGCTTGATGACGGACTCGAAGAGATCACCCATGATTCCAAAGAAGCCGACCGTCAGTCCGGCCGCCGCCCAGAACCACAAGGAGCGTGCGGGAAACCACATCCACCCCAAAATCAGGGCCGCCGCCAGCGAGGCGCTCATTCCGCCCAGATAGCCTTGCAGCGTCTTCTTGGGCGAAATGATGGGAGTGATCTTGATGCTGCCCCAGCAACGCCCCGCCATCAGTGCCATGCTGTCGCCTGCCCAGATGGTCAGCAGCACCAGCCAGATTTCCCAACGGGAGACTTCGCGGTAATGAGCCAGGATGCAAAGGGGCATTCCCAGGTAGAGCACGGCCAGCCAGTTGCAGGAGATGGAGGGAAAACCGACCTCGATGTTGCGAAGCGACGCCACCCCGAAAACCAGGGTCAGCAGCAGAGCCGCCAGCACGACTTCCGGCATCCAGCCCCGCCCGTAGACCCACATCCAGGGCAGCACTGCGCACCACAGATAGGTGGAGGGAAAAAACGAGAAGGAATAGGCCCTGAGCATCCTGCCCAGTTCATGGGCGCTGATGACGGCCAAGAGACTGAGGGTAGCGAGAAACCCGGCTGTCGAAGTCAACTCCACCGCCAGGACGGTGGCCAAGATCAAAGCGGCGGCGACGGTAAAGCGGATCAGCATGATTTCCGGCCCGAGGGCTGCGCAAGTTCCAAGCTCCAGGAGCCAACGCCCGAGTGAGACTCGCGAGTTGGGAATCGGATCTTGAGCGTTCGCCCGAAGGCGCTCCCTCCGGGGCAGGTGAAAGCCTAATGTCTAGGGACGGCTAAGGCAAGAAGGCTTCGCAACTTCCAACTTTCAACTTTCAACTTTCAACCACGTCCAACCCCCAAGTAAGGCTTGCGAGTTGGGGATTGGAAATTGGGAGTCCGGCCAAAGGCCGCTCACCCGGTGTGCTGCAGGGGGGCTACACGCACGCCTCCGAAGCGGCGGTCGCGCTTCTGGTAGTCGAGTATGGCTTCCAGCAGATGCAGTCCGCGGAAGTCGGGCCACAGCACGTCGGTGACGTAGATCTCGGAATAAGCGATCTGCCAGAGAAGAAAATTGCTGACCCTCATCTCGCCGCTGGTTCGGATGAGCAGATCGGGGTCCGGCAGTTCGGCGGTGTAGAGGCGGCTGCGGATGTCGTTCTCGCCGATGGGCGGCTGCAGCCCCTCTTCCAGCATGCGGTTGACCACGCCGACCAATTCCTGCCGTCCGCTGTAGCTGAGAGCCACCGTCAACTGCATGCCTTGGTTGTCGCGGGTGGCCCTCTCGGCATGGCGCAGTTCTTTGGCCACACCGACCGGCAAATCGTCGATCTGCCCGATAGGCCGGAAGCGGATGCGGTGCTTCTGCAAAGTCCCCAGCTCGCGCTGCAGGTAGTCCTTGAGGAGATTCATCAAGGTGTCGATCTCATTTTCGGGACGCTTCCAGTTCTCGGTCGAGAAGGCGTATAGGGTGAGGGCCGGAATCTCCAGGCGGGCGGTGTGCTCGACGGTGGCCCGCACGGCTTCGATGCCCGCCTTGTGGCCGGCCACACGAGGCAGCATGCGCATTCCGGCCCAGCGTCCGTTGCCGTCCATGATGACGGCCACGTGATTGGGAAGCCGCTCGGGATCGATCTGTTCCAGCAGGCGCATTTCGGCGCCGTTGCGACTCCAAACGCCCTCGAAGTTCTTGCCCAGATCTTTCATAGAGACAGGGCTTTTAGCATACCCCAAGCCCGGCGGAAATGTCGAATCCTTCGATGAGGCTAACGGGAATGAATTTTCTGAAAGGACGGTGGCGGCATGGCCGCCTCAAGAGCTTGCAGGATAGAACACCTTGATCAGGTAAAGGCCCTGCGGCTGAGCCGTAGGGCCGGCGTTGCGCCGGTCGCGTGAAGCCAGTATGCGCAGGACGTCTTCGGGCGCCCGCCGTCCGCGTGCGATCTCGAGCAGAGTGCCGACGATGTTGCGCACCATGTGCTGAAGGAATCCGTCGGCCTCGATCTGATAGCGCAGCAGGCTCCCCTGCCGGCGCAGGCGGGACTCGAAAACGGTGCGGACGTGGGTCTTGACCGAGGAAGAAGAGGCGGCGAATCCGCTGAAGTCCCAGGTGCCGCGCAGCAGGTCGGCGCCTTGACGGAATCGCTCGGGGTCGAGGCGGTAGTAGCTGTGGTAGACCCATCCGTGACGGAAGGGAGGAAGCACGGGGCCGTGATGGATGCGGTACTCGTAGAGCTTCTTGAGGGCGTCGCGGCGGGCGTGGAAAGCGTCCTGGACGCGGCTCAGCTTTTGTACCCGTATATCCCACGGCAACACACCGTTGAGAGCCCTTTGCAGGCCCTCCGCCTGGGCCGCCTCGGGAAGGCGGAAATGGGCGCATTGACCCATGGCGTGGACTCCCGCGTCGGTCCGTCCGGCGCCCACCCAGGAGACCTTCTCCAATCCCGTGATGCGGCGCAGAGCCTGGTTGAGGGCCCCCTGCACGGTGTCGCGGTCTTTTTGCACTTGCCACCCTGAATAGCGGCCTCCGGCGTACTGGAGGACGGCGCGGTACTTGGCCATCTATGGCTCCCTGGTTGCCGGCGCGCGGTCGCGGCGGACGGGTTTGCAGACGGCGCCCCGATAGAAATAGCCGAGAATGCGGGGAGCGTCCTGGAAATAGTAGCGGTGCATTTCCTCCTCCTCAAAACCGGCCGAGGCCAGCAGGGCGGCGATGTCGCGGTCGAGCCTGCAACCGTCGCCCACCAGCCTTTGCAACGGCGTGAGCCGGCGCTGCCAGCGGGCCACCCCTGCCTCAGGACTCAGTCCGTGCTCGATGAAAACGAAGCGGCCCCCGGGCTTGAGGACGCGATAGATCTCTCCCAGCGCCGCCTCCACGTCGGCAATGCTGCACAGCGTCCAGGTGCTGACGGCACAGTCGAAGCTCGCCTCGCTCATGGGCAGGCGTTCTCCATCCAGGCTGTGATGCTGCACCTTAAGGGAAGTCTCTTGCAGCCGCTGGCGGGCCAACCGGCTCATGCCTGGATTGACGTCTACAGCCTCCAGCAGGCGGACCTCATCGGGATAGTGAGGCAGGTTGAGCCCGGTGCCGAAGCCGATTTCCAGCACGCGTCCCGACAGCCCCTGCAAGGTCTCACGGCGCTGCCCCCGAATGCTTTCCCGGCGCATGCTCCAATCCATCAGGCGGGGAAAGACGTAGCGCGAATAGAGTCCCATGCAGGTCAGGATACGCCAATCAGCCGTTCTCCATCATCGGGGCGGCGAAGGAGGAGGCTGATCCCCGTCGGCGGAATCTTGAGCGTCGCCGTACTTTTGCAGCAATTGGGCGAAGCGGCCGGTGTAGCGGATGCTGTCGAGATCGGAGTGGACCCGGCGCAGTTCCTGCAGCAACTGGGGATAGAAGCGTTCCGCATCGGCCTCGAGGGCCTTCTCGAGGTGATCGAGCGCTTCTTCAGCTCGGTCCCGCTTGGCCAGCAGGAAAGCCAGGCGGAAATGAGCCAGCGGACGCTCTTCTCCGAGTTGAAGGGACTTGGAGTAGAGGGAGAAAAGGCGTTGTTCGTCTTCCTTGAGGCGGTCCAGCACCACCGCCAGACTGTAGAGGACGAACCCGTTCTCAGGTGCGCTTTGCAGGGCCCTCTCAAGGTAGTCCCGGGCCTCTTCCTGGCGTCCTGAGTCGGCCGCCAGGGCGCCGGCATTGATGAGCGAATTGAGGTCGTCGGGATCGTAGTCGAGGGCCCGGTCATAGGCGGCGATGGCTTCCCGCTTCTTGTCCTGAGCCGCCAGCGCGTCCCCCAGATGGCCCCACACCAGGGGATGCCGGGGCTCTTTGGCCAGAGCCTGGCGCAACAGTTGCTCGGCCTCGGCGTAGCGCTCCTCCTGCAAGGCCACCAGGCCTTTGTTGGCCAGGGTGGAAGCCGCTTGCGGGTCGGCCCGGGCCAGGCGCGCGACGGCTTCTTCGCGCCGTCCCAGGCTGAGCAGGAGGTCGCCCAGCAGGGCCGCCAGGCGGGGATCGGAATCGTCCAGCGACTCGGCCTCCAGGAGCCACCGGGCCGCCTCTTCCTGGCGCTGCGGATCCTGCAACAGCATCTCGCCCAGCAGGAAAGCCGACTCGTAGTCCTGGGGATGGAACTCCAGTTGACGACGCAACACCTGCTCGGCTTCCTGCGGGCGGTCCAGTTCCAGCAGCGCCGCCGCCAGAGGGTAGCGCAACTGCGGGTCTTCCTCCCGCGAGTTTTGCAGGGCCTGACGCGAGGCCCGAACCGATTCCTCAAACTGGCCCAGGTTGAAGAGGGCCCGGGCCAAGTCTGACCAGCCGCCCACGTCGGAGGGGTCCATTTCAAGTCCGGCCCTGAGCCGGCTGACCGCCTCCTGGTCGCGCCTCATCTGCAGCAGCGCGCGTCCGGCCAGGAAATGGGAGGCGGCTTCATCAGGACGCAGGCCGATGTGGGCCTGGAATTGCTGCAGGGCTTCCTGCAGGCGTCCCTGGCGCAGGTAAACCAGTCCCAGGTTGTAGCGGGCCTCGGCGAAATCCGGATCGATCTCGACCGCCTTGGCAAAGAATTCCGCCTGCTGCTCCGAGAAAGCCTGCCCGGTCCCGATCAGGGCTTCCCCCTTGCGGAACCACTCCACCGCCTCGCGATCGGGCCCTCCCTGCATCAGCACCGCCAATAACAACAAAGCCGGCAACATGCCCTTATTGAAGCACAAAGTCTTCAAAAGTATCGAAAGCGAGCCAGCAGCCGGGAGGCTGGTTGCAATCCGGCGCGCCTCATCCAGGAGCTCCGCCGTTCTTCGTATCGCCCTTGTCTTGCGAGGGGGAAGCCCTGGGGGAGAAGCCTTTTCCTGAAACCGGTCGGGGAACATCCGAATCCTTATTTTGGGTGATCCTCTAAACGTGAACGCGGGTAGGTTGCTGGAAGGCACAATGTTCGATAAACACAGGCACATGATCCTCCTGACGGGCGCTACCGGATACGTGGGGGGGCGCCTTCTCAAGGTGCTGGAAGGAAACCACAAGTCCCGGTCCAGGCAGAATCTGGAGTCGACATCTGACAGACCGCAGGCAGGGGCCGGTTACCGGGTTCGCTGTTTGGCAAGGCGTCCGGCCTATCTGGAAAAGCGAGTCGCTCCCGGCACCGAGGTCGTTCAGGGTGATGTGCTGGAAGCGGAGAGCCTTGACGAGGCCTTGAAGGGGATCCACACCGCCTTCTATCTGATCCACTCGATGGGAGACTCCAAGCATTTCGAGGAAATCGAACGGCGCGGAGCCGAAAACTTCGCCGGGGCTGCCCGGAAATGCGGCGTTCAACGGATCATTTACCTGGGCGGTCTGGGCGACGAAGAAATGAATTTGTCCGCTCACCTGCGCAGCCGTCACGCGGTGGGGGAGATCTTGCGGTCGTCCGGCATAGAGACGATCGAGTTCCGGGCTTCCATCATCATTGGTTCGGGGAGTCTTTCCTTCGAGATGGTACGCGATCTGGTGGAAAAGCTCCCGGTTATGACCACGCCGCGCTGGGTTTCGGTCAAAGCCCAGCCGATCGGCGTTCAGGATCTTCTGCAGTACCTCCAGCAAGCGATTCATCTGCGGCCGGCTGAGAGCCGGGTGTTCGAGATCGGCGGCGCCGACCGGGTAACCTACGGCGAACTGATGAAGGAATACGCGCGGCAGCGGGGATTGCGCCGCTACATGATCCCCGTCCCGGTGCTCACTCCACGGCTCTCCAGTCTTTGGTTGGCGCTGGTCACGCCCCTTTATGCCCGAGTGGGGCGAAAACTGATCGACAGCATCCGTCATCCCACGGTGGTCCGCGACGACTCGGCCTTGGAGGTCTTTTCAGTGCGGCCGCGCGGTCTGAGCCGGACCATCGCGGACGCTCTCGAGGACGAGGACCGGGAGTTTGCCGCCACCCGCTGGTCGGACGCCAACTCGGCAGGAGGCGGGCAGTCCTACTGGGGAGGCATCCGCTTTGGAAAGCGGCTGGTGGATTCGCGGACGGTTGATGTCTGTGTGCCCCCTGCCACGGCTTTTGGTCCGATCCGGCGAATCGGCGGTCGAAACGGCTGGTATTACTGCAATTGGCTCTGGCGTGTGCGGGGATTCATAGATCTGTTGGCGGGTGGGATCGGCATCAGGCGGGGACGACACAGTCCCGAGAATCTGGAGGTCGGCGAGCCTCTGGATTGGTGGCGAATCGAGGCATACGAGGCCGATCGACTGTTGCGTCTGAGCGCCGAGATGAAAGTTCCGGGACGGGCCTGGCTCCAGTTTGAAGTCACGGGTGAGGCCGGCGGATCCAAGATCCGGCAAACGGCGATCTTCGACCCATTCGGACTCTCGGGACTCGTCTACTGGTACGGAATCTATCCGATCCATGCCCTCATTTTCCGGGGCATGCTGAGAGAAATTGCCCGCAGAGCCGAGGCGCACAAGCCTCAACCCGAGGGCAAACCGCGATCCCAGGCCAGTCCCGAGGCCTCCTCATGAGAAGGTTCCCCGGCGCCACGGGATTCAATTTGAGGGCCCTGAATCCGCGGGTGGCCTAGAGGGTTTCGGTGAGGCTGATGGTGATGGGGTCGGCGCCGCTGCGGAATCCGCGGGCGGTGAGGGAGACGCGCTGAAAACGGATCTTGCGTCCGTTCTTCTCGAAACTGTCGCCCCGCAGGCGGATCAGGCGTTGAGCCGCCAGATTGGCCAGCACCCGGTCGAAGAGGCTGCGCTCCACGCCTCCAACACCGCAAACGTCCTTGTAGAGCTGAGTCGATCCCCGGTTGTCCCAGCGGCGGAGGTCTTCCAGGATGGCCCGGGCGATGTCCTGTTCATCCGCGGTGGCCTGGCGCTGCAAGGTCACGGCGGACTCTCCCGGATGGCAGACGTCGCAGTGGCCGCAGCTCCGGCCCGAATCGCGGCGGTCGCCGAAGTAGTCCACCAGGTGCACCATTCGGCAGCGGGAGCCCTCGGCGAAGTCAGTCACCTGATCGAGCTGGGCCTTCTTGTAGCTCTTCTGCTCCAGGTAGGGTTGCTGCCAGTCTCCCCCACCCCTGCGCAAGCCGCGGCGGGGATGCCCCAGGGCTCCGCCATGAATCCACAGCTTCTCCAGAGCATTGAGAAAGATTTCGGCGTCTTCTCCCGAGTCCTCAGTGAGCTGGGAAACGGTCCGGGGACGCTGGCCCAGGCGCCGGTAGGCCTGCTTGAGCACGTCCACCGCAGGATAGTTGCGGTCGTGAAAGTACTCTTGTATCTGCCGGTCGTCGCGCGAACAGAGCAGGACGGCCCGGGAAGGCTTGCCGTCGCGCCCCGCCCTCCCGATCTCCTGATAGTAGGCCTCCAGGCTGCCCGGCAGCCCGGTGTGGATGACGGTACGGATGTCGGGCTTGTCAATCCCCATGCCGAAGGCGATGGTGGCCACCACGATTTCCAGGCGCGAGCGCTGAAAGTCGCGCTGGACCTTCTCGCGCCGCTGGCTGGGGAGGCCGGCGTGATAGGCAGCCGACTTCCCCACCGCGTTCATCTGCAGTCCCAGTTCGTCGGCCTGCCGTCGCGAAGGAACGTAGACGATGGCAGGACGCCGATCCTGGTCGGCCAGAAGCTGGCGGACGGCCTCGGGACGTCCCGGCGCAGGCAGCTCAGCCACCTCGATGGCGATATTGTCGCGGCGGAACCCGTGGATGAAGCGGGAAGCGGAATGCAGATCCAACTGGGAGGCGATATCGTCTTGGACCAACTCGGTGGCGGTGGCGGTGAGAGCCACCACCGGCGCCGGACGCAACAGCGGCAAGCGCTCGCCCAGCATCCGGTAGTCGTGGCGGAAGTCGTGTCCCCAGTGGGAGATGCAGTGGGCTTCGTCGACCGCCACCAGAGCGGGCTTGCGCTTGGCCAGCATCTCGGGGAATCCGGGTACGCGCAGGCGTTCGGGAGCGATGAAGAGGAAGTCGAGGCGTCCCGCCAAGTACTCCACGCAAGCCTGGCGCGAATCGGGACGCGAGCGTCCGGAATGAATGCGCTCGGCCCTCAACTCGAGCTTGTGCAGCTTGGCCACCTGATCTTCCATGAGGGCGATGAGCGGCGAAACCACCAGCGTGGTCCCTCCCCGCACCAGTCCGGGAAGCTGGTAGCAAAGCGACTTGCCGGCTCCCGTGGGCATCACCACCAGCGTGTCCGTCCCGCCGGCGACAGCCCGACACACCTCTTTCTGAAAGGGACGGAAAGTGCGGTGGCCGAAGACCTCTTCCAGAGTGGTTTGCAGACGGTCGCGTGCGGGTGCCATGAAGGACCTATCTTACCTGTCCCCTCCGTCGTCGGCGTTCACTTCAACTGCACCTGACCCGGCTTCCTCGACCTGACGGGCAGCCGAGGCCGTTTCCTTGCTAGACTTTGCCCTCGGTGGGACGCAAGAAACACCGGGACTGGAAACTGGAGCAGGGGCAGCGCAACCAGGTGCCCTGGAAAGAGCTGCCCCGTCCACTCGACTGGACCGCCCTCTTCCGGCGCGAGGCCCCCCTGGAAGTCGAGATCGGATTCGGCAACGGCGAGTACTTGTGCGAAATCGCCGCGGACGCACCCGAGCGCAATTTCGTGGGACTCGAACTCAAGGCCTTCCGCCTCAAGAAAGCCCTTCGTCAATTAGAGCTGCGAGGCCTGGGCAACGTCCGCCTGGTGCTGGCCGACGCCCGGGTGGCCTTCCAGCGCTTCTTCCGCCAGAAATCGATCTCCCGCGTGCACAGTCTCTTCAGCGATCCATGGCCCAAGGCCAAGCACGAAAAGTTCCGCCTCTTCTCCCGCAACTTCCTGGAACTGATGAACAGCCGCCTGAGGGAGGCAGGCGAGGCCTTTATCGTGACCGACCAAGCGGCTTATTCGGAGTGGATCCTGGAGCAGGCCCAGGACACGGGCTTTGATTGCCTCCACCGTTTGACGCCTCCCCACTACGGCACCAAGTTCGAGCGCAAATGGCGGGAGGAGCGGGGCCAGCAGCGCTTTCACGAAATCCGTCTTCAAAAGCGCTGCCACATCGACCGTCCGCTGATCACCGACATCGAGTTGGAGATCCCACCCATCCAGAGCTTCCGTCCCGACTCCTTTTCTCCGGGAAGCGCCCGCGGCGACATCGTGGTCGAGTTCAGGCGGGTCAAGTGGGACGCCGACCGACAGCAAGCCCGCCTGCTGGCCATCGCGGTAGACGGCCCGCTGGTGCAAAACGTCGGGATGACCATCGCCCGCCGGGGCCCGGAGTGGAGCCTGGAGCTGCAGTCACCCCAACAGGTCGTCCCCTCGCCTTCGGTGCAGAGAGCCCTCGACTTGGCCGCCGCCGCCTGCGCATCTTCTCCGCCGGCTCGGGCCCCAGGCTCAGGCTGGACTCCGCAACCCCCTTTTCCCGAGTGATTCTCGGGGGAAAGCCGGTATTTGGCGTCTGCTATACTCAAACTCGTCAATTCATTTCTTAGGCTCAGACAACGACATTGAGGATGGGGTGGAGCGGACGCTTGGCCACCCCTCCCTTGTGGAGAACCGAGTATGGAACAGACCCTTCGTGATCTGCGCTACGCATGGAGGCGCATCAAGGCAAATCCCGGTTTCGTGCTGGTGGCCGTACTGTCCATCGCCCTGGGAGTGGGCGCCAATACTTCGAACTTCACCGTAGTCAACACATTGCTGCTGCCCGATACGCCATACAGCAATCCGGAATCCCTGGTGGAGATCTATCCCAGCAAGGGCGGCGAGGTCAGTTTCGGCACCCTCTCTTATCCCGAGTACCAGGACGTGGCGGAAGGTTCGCAAGAAGTCTTCGCCAGCGTCGGCGTGGGGACCGTTTCGGTGGTTCAAGAGAACTTCGAGGATAGAAGTGAAAGCCTGATGGCAGCCATCGTCAGCGGCAATTACTTCGACCTGGTGGGAGGCGAAGTCATCAAGGGCCGACCGCTGGCCCCGGGCGACGACCTTCTTCCGGGCGGCCATCCGGTGGCGGTGATCGGCCATTCCTTTTGGCACAAGCGTTTCGCCGGCGACCCCGACATCGTGGGCGGGACGATGCGGCTCAACGGACTGCGCTACACCATCGTGGGTGTCGCCAAAGAGGGAACCCCCAGCATCATGCCCTCGATGCAACCCGATGTCTGGGTGCCCGCCATGATGGTCAATCAGGTCACCAACTCGAATTTCGACCAGCTCAAGGCCAGGACTTATCACGTCTTTTTCGGCAAGGCCCGTCTTAAAGCCGGCGCCACCGTCGAGCAGGCCCAGGCGGCGCTGGAGCGGGTGGCCGAAGACATCCACCGGCGCTTTCCCAACTATGACGACGACTGGGCTCTTGAAGCGGTGGCTACCACCGAGGTGGGATTCCATCCGCTGGTGGACCGCTTCGTCTATCCCCTGGCCGCCATGCTGCTGATCGTTCCGGCCCTGGTCCTGCTGATCGCCTGCGTCAACCTGGCCTCCTTCCTGTTGGCACGCGCCGCCGACCGGCGCCGGGAGATCGCCGTCCGCCTGGCGTTGGGCGCCCGCCGCGGGACGCTGATACGGCAACTGCTCACCGAAACCCTGGTGATCAGCCTGCTGGGCGGGGCGCTGGGACTTCTCATGGCGCATTGGTCGTTTCGTCTGCTGGGCGTGCTCGATCTGCCGACGCCCGTGCCCTTGCAGTTGGAGATGAGCCTCGACCAGACGGCGCTCTGGTTCACCCTGCTGGTTTCGCTGCTGGCGGGCCTCGTTTTCGGCTTGCTCCCCGCTCTGCAATCCACTCGGGCGGAAGTGGCGCCGGCGCTCAAGGACGAGCCGATCTTCAAGAGGCAAAAACGCCGTTTCCGCATACGCGATTCCCTGGTGGTGGGGCAGGTTGCCCTCTCTTCGCTGTTGCTGATCGGAGCCGGACTGTTCTTGCGCGGTCTATGGGAGGCCCAGACTTCGGATCCCGGCTTCGCTCACAGCCCCACGGCCGTGACCCATCTGCGACTTGCCAAGGGCCAGTACGACGTGGATGAAGCGCGGCGCTACTTCCGCGAGGTGGCCAGGGAGGCCGAGGCGCTGCCCGGCGTGGAAGCCGTGGGAATGACCAACTTGCTGCCCTTGAGCGGCAACAACTTCTTCACCACCACCGTCAACGTGGCGGGCGCCGATCCTCCTCAGGGAGCCCAGGGCCACCGCATTGATTTCATCATCGTCGATCCTGGATTCTTCAAGGCCATGGGCATCCCCCTGGTGGCGGGAGAGAGCTTCAGCGAAAAGGACGGTCCGGACGCTGATCCAGTGCTGGTCATCAGCAAGGCCATGGCGCGCAAGTTCTGGCCTCAGGCCGACCCCTTGGGCCAGTTCGTGGTCGACCCGGCCGGCACCCAGCATCGCGTGGTGGGCGTGGCCGCCGACATCCACGTACGCCGCCTCGGAGAAGCCCCCCGGCCCTTCATCTACACGCCTCTGGCCCAGAACGACGTACTGGAAGTGCGTGTTGTGGCCAAGTCCCACGGCAACCCCAAGGGAGTGGCCCAACGGATCGCCGAGCTGGCCACCGGCCTCAATGCGGACGTTATGGTGGTAGAGAGCCAGAGCATGGATGAGCATCTGGCGCTGGTTCTGGTTCCCTATCGGGCCGGAGGCATCGTCCTGGGCATCTTCGGCGGGCTCACCGTCCTGATGGCCGCCATCGGACTCTATGGCATCGTCAAATACTCGGCCGCCGCACGGACGCGCGAGGTCGGTCTGCGCATCTCTCTGGGAGCCAATCGCAGCGAAGTCGTGCGCATGGTCATGTCGGCAGGCATGAAGCTGGTGCTGCGCGGAATCGTGATAGGACTGTTGATGGCCTTGGCCGTCAGTTGGGTCCTGAGCAGCTTTCTCTTCGGAGTGCGGCCCTTCGACCTGCTGACCTATGTGGGCGTGGCGCTGCTGATGCTGACGCTCTCGGCGGCGGCTTCGCTGCATCCGGCGCTGCGCGCCAGCCGAGTCGATCCGGCCCTGGCGCTCCGCGATGAGACCTGAGCCGGGGAAGCAAAGCGACGTCTCCGGCGTGGACGGATTGGAGAAGAATTGCAGCAGCCGATCAGCCTCCGCTGCACCTTTCTCTGAAACCTTAAGTGCAGATCTTTAAGAAAAGGCCGGCAGCCAGACCGGCGAGGAGAGCATTCATGAAGTGTGTCGCAGTTCTTGTCAACCAACGCTGTCCTTTAAGTTGCAAACACTGCTCCATCGGCTTTTCGGAGTCCTATCGGGGGACCGGCCACTCCATTTCGCCGGAGGAGATGCGCCGGCTCGTTTATCTCGTCGACACGGACGTCTACGGGATCGTGGCCATGGCGGGAGGAGAGCCCTCCCTGTCGCCCAAGACCCTTCGAGCCGGTGTCGAAGCCTGCCGGGAGCGAGGCCTGCTCAGCTACATGGTGTCGGCCCCGGTTTGGGGACGCTCAGCAGAGACGGCCCAGCGATTTCTGGACAAGGTGGGCGGAATCAACCTGATCATCCTCAGCTACGACGACTACCACTTGGAGTTCCTCTCCTTCGATCACTACCGCAACGCCGCCCAGGAGGCCATGAAGCGCAACATCCACGTGGTGTTCGAGATCTGCTATGCCCAGGAGGAGGAAAAACAGCGCCTGGTGGATTCCCTGGACAGCCTCGGGCCGCGGGCCCTCATCGCCCCGGCGCTGGTGAACTCGGTAGGCAACGCGGAACACTTCGATCTGGGGCAGGTCTGGGTCGATGTTCAAGAGGACGCGGATCTCAACCGCATTCCCCGCACCTGCCAGCTCGGCAACACCCTGCTGGACACCGAGTACACGGTGCATGGATGCTGCTGGGCCATCTGCGGCGACGACTCGCCCATCAGTCACCCCAGCAACGGAGAGGAAGCCTCCATCAAACAAGCCTTCAAGGAATTGGATGCCAACCCCGTCTATCAGTCCATGCTTCAGGCCCGCGGCTTCATCGATTCCCTGACTCCACAAGGCCGCAAGGAAGTTATGGCAGCGGTTCGAGGCGAGCGGTTCGTAACGGAGTGCGACTTGTGCATGCGCTTGATGCGAACTGAAACCAAGGGAATCTGGTCTCACTGCTGCAGCAACGACGCCGTCAGCAAAGCCTCTTAGCCCCTCTTAGCCCGCAAGTTTTCGTAGCGAGGAGGCGATAGCGCCATGCGGGTTAGCCAAGGGGCGCTTTGCGCCTCCGCCCAGCCAAGCAGTTCCGCCTGGCCGGAGCCTCCCCGCCCGTGGGGGCGGAAAGGCGCCCGGCTTCACCCGTATCAGGAAGAAGTCTCGAGGACGCTGAGGGGATCGAGATCCTCAAGCGGCGAGTCGGACAAGGGCGAGGCGGTGACCCTGGCCTGCGACTGGTCTTCGTCGGATTCCACTTCCTCTCCAGGGTTGAGAAAGCGTTCCGTTTCCAATTGCTGGTAGCGCTCGTAGAGTCCCCGGTAACGTCCCACTGGCCGTTGCATGAGTTCTTCGTGAGTCCCTTGCTCCACGATCCGGCCATTGTCCACCACCATGATCTCGTCGGCGCTGCGGATGGTGGAGAGCCGATGGGCGATGACGAAGGTGGTGCGCCCCTTGCGCAGAGCGTTCAAGGCTTCCTGGACACGCTGTTCGCTCTCCGAATCGAGGCTCGAGGTGGCTTCGTCGAGAACCAGGATGGAGGGATTGGCCAGTATGGCCCGGGCGATGGCCACCCGCTGTCTCTGTCCTCCCGACAGCTTGACGCCTCTCTCTCCCACAACCGTGTCGTAGCCGTCTTCCAGCAGTTCGATGAACTCGTCGCAATAGGCCATCCGGGCCGCCTCTTTGATCTCCTCCAGGCTGGCTTGGGGGCGGGAGTAGGCGATGTTGTCGGCAACCGAGCCGTCGAAGAGTACGTTGTCCTGCAGCACCACCGCGAACTGTGCGCGGTAGTCGTGCAGATCGATGGAGGAGATGTCGCGGCCGTCCACCAGAATCTCGCCTCTCGCGGGCTGATAAAAGTTGAGCAGGAGATTGACCAGAGTGCTCTTCCCCCCTCCGCTGGGGCCAACCAGGGCGACCGTCAAGCCCGGCTCCACCCTGAGGCTGACATCGCGCAGCACGGGGACTCCCTGCTGATAGTGGAAGGAGATGTTCCTGAACTCCACACGCCCGGCCAAGCGTTCGGTGAGGGGCTCTCCCCGCACGCGCTCTTGCTCGGTTGCCTGACCCCGGATGTCGTGAAGACGGTCGAGGCTGGCGAAGGCTTCGCCGATCTGACTGGCCACCCGGGTGATCTCCATCATGGGCTGGGAGGCCATCACCAGAAGGGTGGTGAACAGAACCACGTCCCCCAACGTCATCGTTCCCTGCAGAACGGCATATCCCCCCCAACCCATGAGAATGCCGCCCAGAGAGGTGAACGTCAGGGTCGTGATGGACTTGAATCCGCTCACCATCATGAGGGTGCGCGTGTTGAAGTCGAGAAGGCTGCGGTTGCCTTGCCGAAAGACGTCCTCCTCGGTTTTCTCGGCTCGAAAGGCCTTCACGGTTCGAATCGCCCCCAGGGCTTCGGCCAGGCGTCCGTTGACGTGCGAATAAAGCTCGGAACGCTGCCGATAGGTGGAGCGCAGTCCCATGAAGGCTTTGCCTACGTAGACCGAGTGCAGCCCCATCACCGCCACCAGGAGGGCCGTCATCTGCCAGTTCAGCCACGTCAGAATGGCCAGCGCGAAAGCGCTGGAAACCAGTCCGCCGATGAGTTCGGCAATGCCCGTGCCCACCAGGTTGCGGACCGCCATGGGATCGTTCATGACCCGGGTGGTCAGGCTTCCGCTCTTCTGGGAATCGAAAAAGCGGATGGGCAAACGCAGCATGCGGCGGTGGATATCCTCCCGCAAATCGGCGATGACCCTTTGGGCGGACACTCCCAGGTAGCGCGAAAGGCCGTAGGTGCCGGCCGTTTGTATCAGCCCCCCCAGTATGGCCAGACCCACCAGCCAGGGCAGCAACTCAGGTCTCTGCTTGGCCAGCACCTCGTCGATCATGAACTTGGAAGAGATCGGCATGACGAAAGCGCCCAGGCGGGAAAACACTAGAATCAGCAAGCCGATAAGAATGCGATAGCGATGCTTCCAGACTAGATCACGGGCCTCCATCCAAACCGATTTCGGTATCTTCATTTTCTTCATGATTCCTCTCCTAACGCCCTAAGTTCGACCCTCGATTGGGGGTGCATCGCGCCGCCGCGGGAAGACTGCGGCAGAGTTGCGATGCGTCCTTGCGCCTCGGCCTTCTGGAAACAGGAAAGGACACCGTCGGGCGTGACGATGACTCGGCGCAGGTTTTCGCCTGCCTTCAAGCGGGATCCGGCCAGCACCAGGCTGTCTGCGAGGCGCAGGGGGCCTTCCAGGACCGCCCCGGGACCGATAACCGAATTGTGGACCTCGGCCCGCTCGTGGAGGCGGGCGTCAGCCGCTATCAGGTTAGGCTGCCGCTCTTCTTCAAGGGCGGACAGATTGCTCCTCAGCAGGTCGGCGGGAAAGGACAGGTTGATGTCCTTGCGGATGACCTCGGCGGCGGAGACCCGCCTTCCCTCGTCGATCAGCACCTGGATGGCATCGGTCAACTCGAGCTCGCCGCGCAGACTCGATGGACGAGTCCTGGCGATGGCGTCGAAGATCGCTTCCTGAAAAAGGTATACGCCGCATCCCTTGAAAAGACTCTTGACGACTCTCGGCTTCTCGACCACTTTACGGACCAAGCCCTGGTGGTCGAGGTGAACTTCGAAGTTCTTGCGAACGGCCCGGGGCGAGTCCCGGCGCACGGCCAGAACGGCCGCGTCGGTGCGGGGACGCTCTCCTTGCAGCAAGGAGTCCAGTCCCTGGGCCTCGAAATAGATGTCGCCCAGAAAGAGCAGAAACGGCGTTTCGATGCGTCCCCGCAGCAGCGAGAGGGCGTGGGCGATGCCCAGAGGTCGCTTCTGTTCGACGTAGCAGACCTGCACGCCCAGGGCGGCGCCGTCTCCCAGCGCCGACCGGATGGCCTCTCCCAAGTACCCCACCACCAGGACGACCTTGCGAATGCCCAGATTCCGCAGGAGGCGGATCTGCCGCTCGATCAGGGGCCGGTTGCCGACGGGCAGCAGGGCCTTGGGCAGCGTGGCGCTGAAAGGCAACATGCGGCTTCCTTTGCCGGCGGCCAGGACGACGCCGACTTCAACTGCCGAAAACTCCATGCTCTTTCTCCTCCTCTCCTTGGCCGACAATCTGCACACGTTGCTTCACACTCGTGGACGGCCTGCCCCGAACACTCCGCTTGTAAAGCACATGAACACAATTTGTTTTGTTTTTAACATTGACATTGGCGACATTTCAGCAGGAATCGGCAATTTTTGCAAGGAAAAATTCGGAATTGGGCTCTTTATAATCCGCTTTATCGATTTCGCGTCACGTTCTGAAGCTGTCAGGGGAGAGGAAAGGATGGGCCGTTCTTCTCTCGCATAAGCAGGCAGATAAGTCAGGAATTTTATGGATGGTGACAACCGGAGAGTGAACATTGTCCGAACTAGTCAAGTCTCAACAGCCGCTTCCCACCCGATCCGACCAAGCGACCGTTCAAGAAACGGGCGACCTCAACATCAGAGACGCGATCCGTCTGTGTCGTAAGGACGAGAAGTTCCGCACGGTATTTTTCGCGACCCCCGAAACTTTGGACGAGGCTTTCGAGTTGAGCGAATCGCAGATCGCCGGAATTCGCTCGGCGGGGGAATCGAGCCCAGATCCGGAGCAGGCCCTGGTAATGCTGGAGCACCAATATCCCGCGCCTCGAGCCAGGGCGAACGGCAATTGATGCATTGCTCGGCGGGAGGAGACCACACTCGCAGGAAGCCCAATCACAACACGCGTCGCATTCATGACGCATAAAACAGGAGTTCACAATGGAAAATGTAGCAACACTCGATGTCAATGATCTGCTCCGTTTGGCGGTGCAGGACGAGCGGTTCGCAGGCGCACTGGTCAAGGAGCCTCGTCGCTTCCAGAAAGCCTTCAACCTGACTTCCGCCTCGATCGCAGCCATCTCGGAAGCCGTGACCTTCAGCGACTTCACACTCTTCCAACTGCAGCAGGATCCCTGTGGTTGCGACGGTGGCTTCGAGTACGAGTAGCCTCCTGCTCAATCCTCACATTGGAGCAAGCGGCAGTTAACGCACCGATCTTGTCCAAACGCGTTCGGACGGCCGCTTCATGTGAAGGGGCCAAACGCTCCGGGCGCCCAATCACAACGTGCGTCACTCCGTGTGACGCATGAAAGGAGGCGTTTCCAATAATGGAAAATGTAGCAACACTCGATGTGAATGACCTGCTCCGCTTGGCGGTGCAGGACGAGCGGTTCGCAGGTGCATTGGTTAAGGAGCCTCGTCGCTTCCAAAAAGCCTTTAACCTGACTTCCGCCTCGATCGCAGCCATCTCGGAAGCCGTGACCTTCAGCGACTTCACACTCTTCCAACTGCAGCAGGATCAAGGCTGTGGTTGCGACGATGGCTTCGAGTACGAGTAACCTCCTGCGCTGAACTCCGGCGCCCTCCTTGTCGAGGGTCCGGATCGGCGTTGGTATCACCATTCATTTGGACAAGCGGGCGGCGAGTCTCTCGCCGCTCGTCATTGTCTGGCTCTTGAGGCCTACAGCATGAAGTGCTTGAGTATTCACCTGACGGATCTTTGCAACAGCGAGTGTACCTTTTGCGTCGTCGCCTCCCCTTTCTATACGAAGGATACCGTCGACTATGAAGACGTCATTTCCTTCCTGGAAAGTCATCGGGGGCAGGGTTACGACGTGGTCAACCTGCACGGAGGCGAGCCCACCATCCATCCCCGTTTCCTGGAAACCCTGCAAACCATCCGCGAACTCGGATATCCGCAAATCCACCTGCAAACCAACGGGATACGCCTGGCCAAGCGCGAGTTCACCGAGAAGCTGGTCGATCTGAACGTCACCAAGTTCATCGTCTCGCTGCACGGCGACACGCCCGAGTACCATGATTCCCAGACATTCACCAAGGGCGGCCTGAAGAAGACCCTGCAGGGCATGCGCCACGTCCATTCCCTGGGAGTGCACATCCGCACCAATACGGTCATCACTCACCAGAACCTGGAGCGGCTGCCCCAGATCTCCCGCCTGGCCTGCGAGGTCGGCGTTTCCCATGTGAATTATTCCAATCTCCATCCGGTGGGCAGCGCCCGCCTGTCGCGGAGCCGGCAGATGGCCACTTTCGAAGAAATCCGCCGATATCTCTATCCTGCCGTCGATTTGGTTGTGGGGGAGGGACGTACGGTAACCCTGGAGGGTTTTCCACACTGCACCATCGGAGGAGGCCGCGAAAGGCTCCACCTGTGCAACGAATATCGCGACATCAAGATGCTGGTGAGGGGAGACGTCCTGGAACACTACGACACCTTCATGAAGGAGCAGATGGCCGTCTTCGGTCCGCCCTGCCAGGGCTGCCCCTGGAAGGAAGACTGCACAGGCGTCTATCCCGAGTACATCGAATACAACGGCTGGTCCGAGTTCGGTGCAAGCCTGGCCTCCAGCCGCGACCGAGGGGGCAAGGAAGGACTGGCGGTGGGATCATGATCAAGACACTTCCGGAATTCGCATCCGTTTTGGTCAGCGTCACCGAAGGCTGTCACGTGGGCTGCGCCCACTGCGGATTCATCGGCTCCATCCGGGACCGCGAGACCGATCCCGAGGAGTTGTGCCGATGGGTGACCGATACCTGTTCCTACGGCGTGCCCAACATCATCTTTACCGGCGGGGAACCCTTCGAACGATTCGAGGTGCTGCGCAGCGGCGTTCTGGCCGCCACCAGCCAAGGGACGATGAGTTCGCTCTTCACCAGTTCCTATTGGGCCACGTCGGAGGACGTGACTCTCTCCTACCTGGAACAGCTCAAGGGGCTGAAGCGCCTCTACCTGAGCACCGACATCTACCATCAGCGCACCGTGCCCTACGAAAACGTCCGCAACGTGATCCGCGTCGCCGACCAGTGCGGGATCGAGGGCATTACCCTGTGCATCACTTACGCCACCGACGAGGACCTGGGGAAGGTCAGGTCGGAATATCAGGAATTCGAAGACCGGGTCCGCTTTTACGAATCCCGCGTGATCCCCACCGAGTTCATCGGGCGCATCCTCAGGGAGCAGGATCCGATGACCAAGATCTCCGAGGCCGATTACGGCCCCAAGTGCTGGCTTGAAACCCCCATCATCAATCCCAACGGCGACGTCTTCGCCTGCCACATCGGAAAAGTGGGCGCACACGGTTCAATGGAAGATCTTCCTTATTGGCTGGGCAATCTGAGGCGCCAGCCCTTCAGGGAGATCATGGAGAAGGCCCGTTACAAGAAGGAATACCAGTTCTTGCGCACTCACGGGCCGGAAGGAATCGCCCGCCTCTACCAGGAGTACTCGGACACGCTGGAGCCGGCCGTCGGACGCGATGAGTTCAGCGAGGCTTGCGACATGTGTTTTTCGGTGCTGGTCAGCCAGGAAGGCCGCCAGTGCCTGAGCGAATTCACCAGCCGTCCGCAGGTGCAGGAAGAAATCAACATCCGCCTGGCTCTCCGCTTCGGGGAAGCGCCGGTGGACTTCTCCCAAGGTCCTCTCGTTTCCCTGGAGGTGGCTCAGTGAAGCACTTGATACTGGCCCTATGCACCCGCGGATGGGGAGAAACCGTCCTGGGCATCCGGATGGCCCACGAACTGCGCAGGATCGGGCACGAGTGCGTCTTTCTCACTCACGAGGGTGCCGGGCCCCTGTTTGCCAATCTCAGCTTCCCGGTCATGAAGATGGGCGATCACGCCACCATGTCCGAGTTCCTGACCATCGCCCTGCGCCTCTTCTTCGACCAGTGCAAACCGGACTCGATCATCCTCGCCGACTATTACACGACCGACTTGGCCTTCGACAAGTCGAAGACCTCCCCCCAATTCCTGAAGGAGTTTCAGGTGCCCCTGGGAGCGATCGATACCTGGGACCTGAAGCGTTGCGGCCCTCACATGGACACCATGTTCGACGTCACCCGCAAGATTCCCGATTGGTCCGACCTGCTCGATTACCGCTTGACGCCGGTTCCCATCGCTCCCGTGGAAGCGGGTCCGGGGGGAAGTCCCTATTGCTGTCTGCCCCCTGCGCCCCGGCAGCGCGTCATGAAGAAGGTCAGCCGCCACGTCCGCCGCTCGCTGGGAGTCGGCGACGAGGAGCGCATGGTGCTCTTCCTGACGGCAAGCTGGCAGCACAGCCAGTTCACCAGCGAGAACTGCAACCGGATCAAGCGCTGGCTGCCCGAGCTCCTCTCTCAGTACCTCAGCAAGCTGGGTTCCAACGTCCACCTGGTCCACGTCGGCCCTGCAGCTCTCCCGCTCGAGATGAACGGCCAATACCGCTGGGTCCCCTCCTGCGCGCCGGATACCTTCAACGCGCTGCTCTCGGGAGCCGACTTGCTGCTGGGGTTCAACGTCTCGGCCAGCACCATCGCCAAGGCCATGGTTTACGGCCTCCCCTGCATGCTGCTGATCAACAGCCATTTGGTGAAAGGAACCGACGATCTTTCCCAAGCCATCGGAGGCGGCGTCTCCAGTGAAATGAAGGCCTGGCTCAAAAAGGCGGCGCCCGTCCACCCCTATTACATGTGGCCGGTAGGCTTCTTCGAATTCATCGCCCCTCTGCTGGAGAACAACGAATACTGCGACGCCATCCCCTCCTTCGAAGTCCTCGACGAGGAACGGGTTTTAGAGGAGCTGGACAAAATGCTTTTCAATGCCACCGCGCGAGAGGAGCAAGTCGACCGTCAATTCCACTATGTCGAGCGCCTTCGACAATTGCCCAGCGCGGCCACTTTGGTAGCCGATCATGTCCAGTAACCGAAGTGTCACCAGATCTTCTTCGGCCGGCTTGAACGCCATGCCCATCGCGCATAGCGCCACTCGGCGGAGCAGAGCGCGGCGTCTTCTGTTGGTGGCGATTCACGACCGTTCCTGGGGCCGTACCAAGATGGCCGTGCGGGCCGCTCGCGACCTCCAAGAGGCCGGCTATGAAGTGGAGTTCCTGGTCCACGAGTCCACTCGGGCTCTTCTCCAGGGCGGCCCCTTCAGGTTCCAGACCGTGCGCAACCACATCGGCGGCTTGCTGCGGCTTTTGATCGACGCCCGCGTCAGCAGCTTCAAGCCGGGCGGGATCGTCTATTTCGACTTCTTCAACACCGTCAACCTGTTGCACCGCCTGGGAATCGGCGACTCCCGCTTCCTGCTCGGATACGACTGCCTCACGGCGTCCCTCGACACCTGGGACTCGGCCCAGACCGGCCATCTCATCGACTTGCCCGACGGAAGCACGCGCAGCCTGGTTCTAGAGCAAGCCGAAGAAACCCTGGGACTCTATGCCCAGATCGAGCATCGTCTGATACCGGTCCCGGTTGCCGCCTGCGACGGCCGCAGGGGGAAGTTCCGCTGTCTGCCCGACTGGCGGACCTGCCGGTGGGATCTCGAAGCCCGTCAGCGACTGGGATTGTCGCCGGGAGAGCGCTTGGTGCTCTTCCCCACCTCGCCCTGGCAGCAACCCGATCGACTGCCTGCGGACAGCCGCGGCTTGGCCGGCTTGCTGCCTCGAATCCTCCACCGCAGCCTCAGCAAGCTGGGTTCCAGGATTCACCTGGTGCACGTCGGCCCTTCGGCCCTCGAGCTGCCCCAGGAAGGATGCCGATATCATTGGCTGCCCTCCTGCCGGGCCGAGGAATTCGACTCCCTGCTGGCGGCCGCCGACCTGGTGGTCAGCGGCAACATCGCCGCCACCACCAACGTCAAGGCCATGGCCTTTAAGACCCCCCTGCTGGTGCTGCGCAACTCCCGACGCCTGCGGCGCCCCGGCGACCTGGAGGAAGTCGAGAGATTGGATAACGGTCTCAAGGGACTGCTCAAGAGCGCCCTGCCCATCCACCCCTTTACGGTGTGGCCGCTGGGCTATCAGCGCTTCCTCGAACCGATCCTCTCCGAAAACGCCTACTGCGAATGTTTCGACTGGATTGAGATGCTCGATAGCCAGAAGCTCGAGGAGCGGGTCGAACAACTGCTTTACAGCCCGCTAGCCCGGCAAAGCATGTGGCGACGGCAGGAGGCTTACCTCGACAGCGTATCGAGGCTGCCGTCGGCCGGAGAATGGATGAACTCTTATTTGAACTAGACCCCGGCCCCGAGAGGCGGCCCTGGGCTGAAGAACATGCAGAAGCGACATCCGGCCCCAGAGAAAGGGTCGCGATGAACGACGGAGGTTTCACGATGAGCGAAAGCAAAGGACCAGTCGTCCTGGTCATGGCTCCGGACGGCAGCGAATACAAAATCGACGTGTTGATCGGACGCATGCCGACCTTCGGAATGTATTACGTGGCCTCCTCACTGGAGGAGTCCGGCTATCCGGTCGTGACTCTCAACCGCCAGTGGGATCCGCCCAACCCCCTGACGCTGGCTTCGGAGATCAACTCTCATCAGCCCAGTCTGATCGGCTTTACGCTTTATGACCAGACGCTTCCCATGGCCAAGAGCACCCTTTCCTTGCTGCGCCTGGCCTACAAGGGTCCCATCGTGGTGGGGGGCTACACTCCCACCTTTCACGCCGAAGACCTGCTGCGCCAGTGGCCGGAGATCGACTACGTGGTGATGCGCGAGGGGGAACACGCCATCGTGGCCCTGATGGAGCATCTGGAAGGAAAGCGCCCCATCGAAGAGGTACCCAATCTGGTCTACCGCGACAATGGAGAGATCCGTTTCAACCCCGAGCATTCGCTGGTGGACGTGACCAAGATCCCCTGGCCCGTGCGGGAATGGCCGCAGCAAGGCGACGTCACTCCCATCGTCACCCGGCGGGGCTGCATGAGCCGGTGCACCTTCTGCTCGATGGTGCCTTTCTACGACACTTCGCTGGGGCCCATCGTGAGGCGCAGGGAACCGTCCGACGTGGTCGACGAGATCGCACACTGCGTCGATCAGGGCGCCACCAACTTCATGGTCTATGACGATGATTTCGGCATGTCGGCCAAGTTCGACCGTCAATGGTGCCAGGACTTTCTCGACGAAATCCGCCGCCGCAAAGTGACATTCTGCTGGGGCATCGAAACCCGGGTGGCGGACGTCATCAGGGGCTCGGCGCTGCTGCCGGAAATGATCGAACTGGGACTCTCCCACATGTCGCTGGGCATGGAATCGATACTTCCCCGTCAGTTGAAGCTGTACAACAAGGGCTACAAGCAGGAACACATCTTTCAAGCCCTCGAAATCGCCGAATCGCTTTCCATCGACTATCAGACCAACGTCATCTTCTGGGATCCCTGGATCACCATGGATGAAGCCGCCGAGCATTTGGCCCTGATGGACCAGATCAAGATTCAAGAACAACTGGGCAGCGCCAACTTTCCTCTCTTCTCCAACAAGCTCCTTCCGCGCAAGGGCACCAAGGTCCACGACATGTTGAAAGAGCAGAACATGCTGCTCACGCGGCCGGGGTCTTTTTGCCACTTCGACTTCGACTTCGTCGATGACCGGGTGCAGCAGTTTTTCAACACCGTCTTCTCCCCCTTCAACGTCAATATCCGCAGCAACGACCGGCCGCCTGCGATCTGGCTTCACGTGCCTCACCTGGAGTATGCCGGACACAAAGAACAGGCAGCGAGATTGCGGACCTGGGCCAGGGAGATCGCCCACGTCGACTATGAGTACTTCCACAAGCTCCTGCACACCGGGATGGAGATAGAGGACCTGGCGAGCCAGCAGGCTAAGGACGTCTTTTCCGAAATCCACGACGAATTCGCCCCCCGCATCAACGAGTGCCTGAGCCGCGCGCCCAGCCTTGAGCTGCATGCGGCCGAAACGGCCTGACTTACTGCCCCGAGTTCACGTCTTCAGAGGACGCATCCGTCCCCTGGTCCTGCTGCTCGAGCAGGAAGGTGACCAAGTGAGCCACGTGCTCGATGTCGACCAGGGCGGCGTATTCGGGCATGGCCGAAGGCTCGTCGCAGGGCAGTCCCTGCTCGCATTCGGGGGCGATGAAGGCGTTGGGCTCGAGGATCGACTCGTAGATGTATTGTGCCGCCGACTTGCCCTCGATGCGTGAGGCCGCCGCCGTTCCGATGCGGCCCAGATGAGGACCGATGATGTTGCTGTCGGGAACCCCGGGATCGCCGTGGCAGGCCACGCAGCCGTAGGT
>DATIPQ010000078.1 GCA_035471785.1 Acidobacteriota bacterium | reverse complement strand
CGTCAGCCCAGGGTCAGCCGCGGCGAGCGCTAGCGAGACGGCGGCGCCACCCTGGGTTTCAGACGGCAAATGTGCGAACGCTGAAAGCGTGGGATAACGCCACAGGGTGGCTCAAAACTTCTGACGCAGTGCACTAGCGGTCTCCAGTCACCTTTTCGGCCGTGGCTTGCAGCGTGTCGTACTGCTGCTCGTTGATGTAGTGGGCCACGATGGTGCCCTCCTGGTCGGCGAAGAAGATGGTGGGGAAGATCTGAATGCCGCCGAAGGCCTGCCGCACGGACCGATTCAGGTGGGCGTTGACGAACCTGATGCCGTGCTTTTCCAGATAACTGCGGCGTTGTTGGTCGCTGACTTGGATATCCAGGACACGGTCGGCATTGATGCCCACTATCCTCAATCCCTTGTCACGGTACATCTCGTCCAGCTTGGCCAGGCGGGGGGCGATGCGTACGCAGGGCGGGCATCCCGTGAACCAGAAATAGATCAACGATCCGTGCCCCCTCAGGTCCTGTGCGGAAACGGTTTCGCCGTCCAGAGTGGGCAGTTCAAAGTCGGGCAAGGCCTTGCCTTCCCAAGCCGTAACCTGTACCGAGGCGCCCCGCTGCTCCATGAAGGCCTCGATGTTGTCGACGTTCAAGGATGCGATTTCGCGGCTGGAGGAGTCGAGGGTGAACATGGAGGGCACTCGCGGATCGGACTTCATGACGGCCAGCAGCAGGTCGACCGATTGCGTGCTGATTCCGAAGTTGTCGGCCACGTTTTGGCGGGTGGGAATCTTGCCGGTGTTTTCGTATTCGGACTTGAGCACGGCGGGAATCTGGAAGAAGATCTCGTAAAGCCGCAGCAGGAAGGTCTTCTGCTCTGCGCTGAAGCGGTCGCTGTTGGCCAACTCCGAGAAGGTGACCCGTCCCCCGCTCTCCGCCATCATCTTGCGGACTTCCTGGAGGACTCCCATCTCGGCTTGGCCTTGAGCCAGGAGCGGGAGGGTGATCATCAATAGGGCCAAAGCTGCAACAGTCATTCTTCGCATCGGACTCTCCTTCGCTTGTGCTGTCGGGCGGCTGGCTCCGCCGCTCTTCCGGGGCACCGTCCCCTCTCTTGACGACGGCACCGCGACAAGGTTTCTCTTCTTTGGTCGAAATGCCGACAATCCCGCCTTTACACAGACTTCCAGGGCAAGACCTTATAATAAGCAAGACCGTCGCGAGGGTGGATTTTAAAAGATGATGAAGAGGCGGTCGATTCCCCTACCGGCTATGAAATGTCGGGGGGGTGATTACAATAGAATCCAGCACATCACAATTGCTGGATATGGAGAAAGTCGATATTGGAATTAAACCCGACTTCTGCGATCTCCCAGGCCAATGGTCAAAGGGCAGTTCGTACCGACGACCTGGGCCTTCTTCTCAACATTCTTCCTCACTCGCTGCGAACCGCGGTAGAAAAGCTCGATGCCGAAGAGTTGCTGGAGGTGATCCTTGACGTAGGGCGCCGTCCTCAAGCCAGGGTCATCAGCGGCACGGTGACGCTTTTGCAGCGCGACGTGACCTTCGAAGACATCCAAGCCGTGGTGGCGCGGACGGGAGAGTTCTCGGGAGACAACCGAGCTGGAATCGAGCGCACCCTGCACCGCATCAGCGCCATGCGCAACCGCAAGGGCCAGATTATCGGCCTGACCTGCCGGGTGGGCCGCGCCGTGACGGGGACTCTGGACATCGTCCGCGACGTCATCGAAAGCGGCAAGAGCCTGTTGCTGCTGGGTCCTCCCGGAGTGGGCAAGACCACGCTGTTGCGCGAGGCCGCCCGGGTGCTGGCCGATCAAGTGGGCAAGCGCGTCATGGTGGTGGACACCTCCAATGAAATCGCCGGCGACGGAGATGTGCCCCATCCCGGCATCGGAGGCGCCCGGCGCATGCAGGTGCCCAGTCCGCAACATCAGCATCAAGTCATGATCGAGGCGGTCGAGAACCACATGCCCGAGGTGATCGTGATCGACGAAATCGGCACCTTGGAAGAAGCGCTGGCGGCCCGCACCATCGCCGAGCGTGGGGTCCAGTTGGTGGCTACGGCCCACGGATTGAAGCTGGAAAATCTGGTCCAGAATCCGACCTTGTGCGACTTGGTAGGCGGAATCCAGGCCGTCACCCTGGGCGACGACGAAGCCCGCCGCCGCGGCACGCAGAAGACGGTGCTGGAACGCAAGGCTCCGCCCACCTTCGCCTCGCTGGTGGAGATTCAAAGCCGTCAGCGCTTGGCCGTTTTTCACGAGATCGCTCCCGTGGTGGACGCCCTGCTGCAGGGCCGTCCCCTCAAGCCCGAGGTGCGCGAGCGCTGTCAGGAGGGGGGATTCCGCGTCAACCACGAGCCGGCGCCGTCCCGTCCGACGCCCTTCGAGTCCGCCCACCGCAGCAATGGGCACGTCCCGGCAAGCAGCCGGCGCCGCATCGTCAAGCTCTTTCCCATCGGCGTCAATCGCGGTCGCTTGCAGCGGGCCGTGCGCGAGTTGCGGGTGCCAGTGCGAATCGCCGATCACCCCGGCGAAGCTCACATGGTGGTGAGTCTCAAGAATCAAGCCAAGCGCCGACATCACAAGCTCAAGTCGACTCTGCGCAGAGGCGTCTCCTTTCACATCCTCAAGAGCAATACCTACAGCCAGATCAAGAACTTCCTTCGCGACCACTTTCTCACCTTTGAAGACCGCGAAGCCGGCATCCAGGACGAGATTGCGGGAGGGTTGCGCGAGGTTGAAGACGCCGTGGCCAGAGTACGCGGCGAGTCGGAAATCGTAGAACTGCCTCCCCGCAAGGCTTACGTTCGCCGCAAGCAGCATGAGCAGGTACAGGTCTACGGCCTCTATTCCGAGAGCCAGGGCGAGGCCTCGGAGCGCCACGTCGTGATCTATCCCCGAGAGATTGCCCGCAACTTTCAAGTGACGTAAACTTCTCCCAGTCGGTCTCCAACGAAGGAAGAAGCTACGTCATGAATGAGCGGGAAACGATTGTCGAGGGCCGAGAAGTGTCCTCCCCCGAGGGCGCTCAGCCCTTCAGGCCGGTCACTGAGAAGCATCGTCTGACGTCGGTTGACGTCTTGCGGGGAGTCGCCCTGCTGGGCATCCTCACCATGAACATCGTGGCTTTCTCCTATCCCTTTACCCTCTACATGAATCCCGTCGCGCTGGGACCCATCAGTGCGGCGGACTGGTGGTCCTGGGCGATCAGCCACCTGCTCTTCGAACAGAAGTTCATGGCCATTTTCTCCATGCTCTTCGGCGCCGGGCTGGTGCTGATGTGGGACCGGGCCGAGGCCCAAGGCCGTTCCATCTTCGGCGTCTGGATGCGGCGCAATCTGTGGCTCATGCTGATAGGCCTGCTGCACGGCTTCCTGCTTTGGTTCGGAGACATTCTCTTCGTCTACGGCAGTTGCGGCCTCCTCATCTATTTCTTCCGGCGCTTCCGTCCGCGCACCCTGGCGGTCTTGGGCCTCTTGGTGGTGACGGGCTTTGTCGGCATCTTCACGCTGCAGGCGATCTATTTCGACTTGTTGCGCTCCCAGCACCAACAGGCGGTCGAGAAGCTGGAAGCCGGGGAAGAGTTGTCCGAGACGCAGAAGCAGCTCAAGCAGACGTGGATCCAGACCCAGAAGGCCATCAGTCCCGATCCGGCCAAGCTGCAAGAAGAGATCGAGATTTATCGCAACGGCACCTACCTCGAGCAGCTCATTCATCGGGCTCCCACCGCCCTCCAAACACTTGTGATCGGGTTGTTTACTTTTGGACTCTGGAGGGCCGGAGGACTGATGCTGCTGGGCATGGCCCTGATGAAATGGGGCGTCTTCTCAGCCGCCCTTTCGCGGGCGGCCTACCTGCGCCTGACGATTGGAGGCTATCTGCTGGGCCTGCCCTTCGTGGTGTGGAGCATCAACGTGTTGACGGAGAACGATTACGATCTCTTCAAGCTCTTCGGAGGCGACATCTACATCAACTACTTCGCCAGCCTGCCTGTGGCTCTGGGACACGTCGGCCTGGTCATGCTCTTCTGCAAGTCGTCGCTGGGTCAGGGCCTCAAGGACCGCCTGGCGGCGGTGGGACGCATGGCCTTCACCAACTACCTGATGCATACGGTACTGTGCACCACCCTCTTTTACGGCAGTTACGGCCTGGGTCTGTTCGCTTCTTTCAGCCGCACCGAGCTGTGGCTCGTGGTTCTGGGCGTGTGGATTCTCCAACTGATCTACTCACCTCTGTGGCTGAAGCATTTTCGCTTCGGCCCCGCCGAGTGGCTGTGGCGCAGCCTGACCTACTTCAAACTGCAACCCATGCGCAAGCAATCGGCCTGATCCCCTTGGAAGTTGGCTATTGGAATCTGGCAGTTCCGAAGCCCTAGGGTTGGATGATGAGCGAGGGGCTGTCGTTGTCGGAGTCTTCTTCCTGGTCTGAGGACGCCAGGTCGGGATAATTGCGGCGCAGGAAGGTCACATAGGCGCCCGCTTCGTGAGACTGCCGGTAGTCCTCGACCTGCAGCTCCAGGCATTCCAGGCAGGTTACGGCCTGATCCAAAGTCAAGCGGGGCAGCCCGGCCTTTTCGGCTCCTTCCCCGCTACGCAGGGCTTCAAGCTGCTTGAGGAAATGACGCGCCACCTCTTCCACCAGCGGGTTGGGTGAACGGTGCTGGTAGAGGACTCCGCGGGATTCGGTCGACAGGGTCTTCTTGGCCAGCTTGAAGCCTTCCGCCAACACCTCTTCCTCCAATTTCCTGAGGCCCCGCGCGAAGCGGACGATCTCGCGTTCCAGCGCCATGATGTGGGGCGCGAAACGCTCCAAGTCGGCGATGTACTTCTGAAGGCGGGCGGGTGCGATGTTGCGGCCGAACTGAGAGGCCATCTTGCGGTTGGCGTGGCGCTGGCCGGTGCGCAGGTAGCGGCAATCGGCGGGACAATCGATCTCGACCATGCGCTTCTCGCCGCAGCACTGAGGGCAGATGAGCCCGTTCTTGGCCGGGCAACTGCGCTTGCCCTTGCGGCGTCCGCAGAGAATGCACTTCATGGGGGTCCTCCCCGCAATTTAGGGGCTGGGCCGGAGGTTTTTGAGAAACTGCTCAAAGCTGTTCTCCCACTTCCCAACGGTAGCGGCGGGGCCGGTGAGGCGGAAGAAGTAGGGTCCGGCCTCCGTTTCAGCCACCGCGGCCAGCATGCGGTAGCCGGGGAAAGGTTGCTTCTCGCCCGCCATGGGCGGCCCGATCGACTTGTTGTAGGTTCCGCTGATATCGAGGGTGGTCAAGGGGAGACCGTTGGCGGAGCCTCGGTCGATGCTGGCCGAGTCGCGGGGATCAGAGCCGTCGGGAATGCTGAACATGCCGATCCAGCGCTGAATGTTGGACTCCACGTCGCCGCCCTGTCCCTGAAAGTAGAAGACCACCATTTCGGCCGCTTCCTGGCCCGGCCTGTCGGAGGGGAGGCGGTACTGGGCCGTCCGGAAGCTGCCCTGGGGAGGCTCCGGTATCCATCCGTCGGGAACGCTGAAGACGATGCCGGGGGCTTCGACGTTCTCTCCCGTCTGGGGAGCCGTTTCGATGGGTCTCTCCTGGGTGGAGGAGGAAGGGTTGCGGGCCTGCAAAGGCTGGGCCGTGGAAGGAACCTCGGCGTCGGGATCGTCGTTGAAGTTTCGGGAACAGCCGGTCACAGCCGGCAAGAGCAGTAGGGCCGATAGGATGAGTATGGGCGTTGAAGACATGCGTGCTTTTTCCTGTAAATTGCTGCTGACGGGATCAAGAGTCGGCCAGAGGCTTGCGTCCGGCGAAACCGGCTTCCACTTCATGCCAGTACTTGATGTCGTCTTCGCCGTAGCGCCAGCACAGATAGACTTCGCGTCCGTCCTTGAGATGGGGAAAGTCGACCAGTCCGTCCTCGACGCTCTTGACAAGGCACCCCGCATCCTGAATGGCGCTGATATAGCTGTTGAGCGTCAGCAGGTGCTCGAGGTAAGCGGTTCCGGCGGGCGACCCGGCGTTGCTGACGGCATTGTCGGCCAAGGTCTGAATCTCGCTGGCGAAACCCTGCATCAGTTGCGAAGCGTCTATGGCCCGCTCCATGGCTTCGCGAATCTGAGGCAGCAGTTTTCGGGCCTCTTCAACCGTGAAGTATTTGTCACTCACGCGCGTCATTATAGCGGCTCTGGCGCAGTGGGGTCGAAATCCCCTGGCCGTCAATGGGTTCGGGCCAGCCGGCGCACTTCGCCCAGTTTTTCTTCGATCAGCCGCTTGAGCTCTTCGTTGCTGGAAGTGCGCAGAAAACCTTCCAGATCGCGAAGAGCTTCGCCGTACTGATCCAGGTCGAAGTAGAGCAAGCCTCTTTCCAGCACCTCGTATGACGGATCGTCGAGCAGAGGAATGCGGCGGTCCAGCACCTCGATCAGCAAGCGGCGGTTGCCGCCTTGGCGGTAAATCTGCTTGAGGTTGGCCAGCATGCGGAGCACTACGGTGCGGTTGGAGGCCGGCTGCAGGAACTCGCTGCGGAAATCGATGGAATTGCGGGACAGGTCCTCCAGCAACTCCCGGCAGCCGTCTTCTAAAAGGATCTTTCCCCGGCTGAAGGGATCCAGGAAGATGTTGCGGTAAGGCATGCTGTGGCGCAGCAGAAAGTGGGCCGGCATGGCTACCGAGTCCAGATGCAGTCCGATGCGCTCCGCCAATTCGCGGTAGAGCACGCAGAGGCTGATGGGGATTCCCCGCCTGCGCTCCAAGACGCGCGACAGGTAACTGTTGTCGGGATTGTAGAAGTCTTCGGTATCGCCCTTTAGTCCGAAGTCCTCATAGATCACTTCGTTAAGGGCGTTGATCTTCTGAAAGGCCTCGCCCCCGGCCTCGGGGTGATTCAGGACGCTTTGGCCCAGGTCGTCCACGGTGCGGCGGGCCCCCTTGAGGTCGTCATCGGGATAAGCGGCGCGGCACAGCTGGAGGGAGATTTCCAGAAGGTCCCAGTGGCGCGAAGGACCCTCGACCGCCTCCAGAAAATCGTCCAATGGAATGCTCATCCCGCGGATTTGGTACTCTGGCCTCGAACAAGGAGCAGAGCGTGAAAGTCATCATTGATTTATCGATTGTCCCGCTTGGCGTGGGACTTAGCCTTTCCCAGTATATCGCGGCCTGCCAGGAAGTGTTGAAGGAAGCAGGCCTCAAGACCCACATGCACGCTTCGGGCACCAACATCGAGGGCGAGTGGGACGAAGTCATGGATGCGGTCAAGCAATGCTTCGAAAAAGTTCACTCCATGGGCGCCCCGCGCGTCACGGCCAGCATGCGGCTGGGGACTCGGACCGATAAGGACACAAGCATGGATTACAAGGTGGACAGCGTGCGTGAAAAGACGGACGCCTAAAACCTCGAGGTGAAGCGGAAATGGTGGGAGAAACAGGTCTTAGCCGGCGCTTGATCATCCTGATAACGCTTTGTTGGGCGGCTCCACCGTCGTTCTCGGCGCCCGGGGCGGCGCTCCGAGCCCCCCAAGCGGAGCTTCAAGTCACTCATCGGGCGCGTGCTCTGCAGCCGGGAGAAGTGGTGGTGCTGGGAGTCGAGGCGCCTGTCACCGACCACCCTGAAGCCGGAGACGGAGAAAGCCCCGCCGGCTCTCGCCTGGAGCTGCGCGATGTGCGGGCTGCGGCCTTCGGCAGCCAGGTCAGGGGCTACCGCCGCGATGAGGGCCGCTGGGAAGTCCTGCTGGGAATCGACCTGGACGTGAAACCGGGCACCTATCCGGTCGAGGTTACGGCACTGCTCGAGGAGAGCGGCCCGGATTCAGGCCGGACCCTGCGGACTCAGCACGTGCTCTGGATCGAGGACAAGACGTTTCCCACCCGCAAACTGACGGTCGCGCCCAAGTATGTCGATCCCCCGCCCGAGACGCAGGAGCGAATCGCCCGCGAATCGCGCTTGCTGGTTGACCTCTTTCACACTTCGACTCCCCAGCGCTACTGGCGGGGCGAGTTCGTAGCGCCCGTACCGGGACGCGTCAACCGCGACAGTTTCGGCAAGCGCAGCATCTTCAACGGAAAGCCCCGCAGCCCCCACACGGGCGCCGACTTCTCGGCTCCCTCGGGCACGCCCGTCAAGGCTCCCAACGCCGGAAAGGTGGTGCTGGCCCGCGATCTCTACTTCGCCGGACGCACCGTTATCCTCGATCACGGCCTGGGACTCTACAGCTTCTTCGCCCACTTGTCGGAGTTCAAGGTGGATGAAGGACAGATGGTAGAGCGCGGCGAGGTACTGGGCCTGACCGGGTCCACCGGACGCGTCACCGGCCCCCACCTGCACTACGCCGTGCGCCTGGACAACGCCCGCGTCGACCCCCTGGCCCTGATGGAGCTGCTCGGGCCGGAAGCTCATTAGCGCTACGCGTCGGAAGTTCTGACTCAGGCTGATTGTTTCAACGTTATCCCACACTTTCAGCGTGGATGGGAGAGATCGTGGTGACCCAGGGATACGCCCTTGCCGCGCTCCGCTTGGCCGCGGGCTCCTCCCTGGGCTGGCGAATCGCTCGCCTTCAGCGAGCCGGACTTGAGTTTGCAACGAGGGCGCTCGCCGGGGTTCGTTCGGGCCCGCTGAGGCGAGCGATTCGCGCTTCCCGCCCCTGGGGAGCGCAAGGCTGGGGGAGGGGGCAGGGCAGCGACTGTGTTGAGGGTCAGGTCCGGGCTCGCTGAAAGCGAGCGATTCGCCAGCCCAGGGTGCAGCCCGCGGCAAGCGAAGCGCGGCAAGGGCGGAACCCTGGGTTTCGAATCGGAGGAAAAACGAACCCTGAAGGGGTGAGATAATGCGCCGGGTACACTTCTCAATCCCACACGTACCTTTCATCGTAGGCAACCTGATACCTGTCCAGAAACCTGCGGAACTCGGTTTTGAAATCCACCTGCTTGTGGTGCTCTTCTTGCTTTCGAATGTAATCCTTGATCGGCCCCAATTGGGACGGACCCACGGAGAAGGCCCCGTAGCCCCCTTGCCAATAGAACTTGGAGAGCATGCCGCCCTTGGCCTTAATCCACTTGGAGGACTGGCGTTTGAGTTCCCCGACCAACTGGGAGGTTGAAAGGTTCTTGGACTGGCGGCAAAGGATATGAACGTGATCCCGGTGTCCGCCCGTCAATGCGGACGGGCAATCCACCCTCCGGCAAACTTCAGAGAGATATGCGAAGACCTCGTCTCGAAGAAGGGGATCTTGGAAGAAGGGATAGCGTGCCTTGGTCGAAAATATGATGTGAATCCAGAGTTGGGCCAGCGATTGGGGCATTACGGATCTCCAGGGTTGTATAGGGGCACAATTTAGAAGGATGAGAATCCTGAAGCTTCGAGCCAGCCTTTAAGGTTATCCCACACTTTCAGCGTGGATGGGAGAGATCGTGGTGACCCAGGGATACGCCCTTGCCGCGCTCCGCTTGGCCGCGGGCTCCTCCCTGGGCTGGCGAATCGCTCGCCTTCAGCGAGCCGGGACTTGGATATCAACACGGTGGCTGCTTGCGGGGAGTTGCCTGGCGTAGTGGCTCGACACCTCATGAGCGGCTAGGGCCACCAGGTGGCCAACAAGTTCACACACGGGTCAAGTTTCAGCGACGGCGGTGAAGGCTCAATTGCCCTCGGCGGTATGAGGCAGCTCGCTAGAAATACCAGGTGAAGGCGGTGAAGAGGGTGGCGGGGGCGGGGCCGTATTCGGAACGGGGAGACAAGGTACGGTCGAGTTGGCCGCCGATGCCTACTTGCATCCCCAGCAGGAAGGTGGAGTTGTCGCTGCTCGACCATTGCAAGGCGGGGATGAGAAACGCGGAGGGGTCTTGCCAGTTGACCAGCAGGGTGTTGCTGAAAGTCCAGAGCGGGTGGATCTGCCAGTTGAGGGCCGCGCCCGTGTAGTAGCGGCCCAATGCGTTGACCTCGCCCCGCTGCACCCGATCGGCTTGGGCGATGAGCAGGTATTCGTCGGCATCCGAGGCGCCGAAACCGTTGTAGGAAAACTCCACCGTCACCCCCACGTCGGGATTGAGCTGACGGTCGATTCCGACTGAAGCCCTCCAGAAGCTGGAGCGCCCCAGCAGGCGGTCGCGGGGGTCTCCGGAATCGGTCCAGGTGGCCTCGCCTCTCAGCGCCGATCCGCCCAAGCCGGTGGTGATGAAAAACCCCGCCACCGTGTCGCCGTGGAACTTGCCTCCCATGAGTCCCAGGTCGAGGCGTCCCAGGTAGAGGCGGGCCTGAGCGGCCAAGGCCTGGTCGTCGCTGAATCCCCTGCCCAGGACGGCGCCCACGACCTGCACTTCCGAGAACGACCCCAGCGGAACCGTGAGGCGCAGCGCGTCCACCCCCTCTTTGTAATCGCGGTCGATACGCTCGGGAGCGAAGGAGGAGAACAGGTCCATGACGGGCCAGAAGTAGGTCACCCCCCAGGTGATGGCCTGGCGTCCGGCCACCACGCGGGCGTTTTCGAAGTTGAATTGCAGATTGAGGCGGTCGAAGCGGCCGCTCAGGTCGTAGTCGGAACTGTCGGTGAAGTCGTGCTGCAAGGGGAGGTAGGTCTGGCTGCGTCCCGTGGCCGTACTGGCGGCCGCGAGCATGGGAGGGGAGAGGAAGTCGAGCACGGCGTGGGACTCGAAGACCACGTGGGCTCCCCACTCGCTTTGCAAGGTAAAGCGAGCCGATCCGAACTCGGTGTCACGGCGCTCCCCGAAAACCTCATCTTGGGCGTCCTCTAGGCGCAGGAATTGATACCAGCGCAGGGAGCCGCCCCAATCGAAGGTTTGGGCCAGCAGGCTGGTCTGAAGCATCGAACCGCTCAAGACCAGCCCCCAGATGAAGGTAAGTCGCCGCACCCTCCCAGTCTAGCGCGTATCGTTGTCGGGACGCGGACGCGGCTTGGGCATCAGTTTGCGAGGCAGCTTCTCGTCGCGCTGGGCGGTGTGATAGGCGAAGGACGCTACCAGGACGGACGCCTGCATCAAATCGCTGGCGATGGCGTGATCGTAGAGGTCCATGTTGGTGTGGTGGGTGCGCGACGAGTAGGCGATGGGATCCTGAATGAACTGGAAGCCGGGCAGCCCCACGGCGTCGAAGGCCAGATGGTCGGTGCCCCCGGTGTTGCGCATGGTCAAAGTGGTGGCGCCCAGGTCATGAAAAGGTTCCAGATAAGCCTCGAAGATGGAAGCCACGGCGGCGTTGCCTTGCAGGTAGACGCCCCTGATCTTGCCTGTCCCGTTGTCGAGGTTGTAGTAAGCCGAGAACTTCTGGTGGGCCGGCTTGGTTTCCAACGACCAGCGGTCGGCGAAGTTTTCGGTGACGTAGGCGCGCGAGCCCATCAATCCTTGCTCTTCGCCCGTCCAAAGCCCGATGCGGATGGTCCGGCGCGGACTGAGGCCCAGCTTCTTGATGATGCGTACGGCTTCCATCATGACGGCACAGCCGGCGGCGTTGTCGGTGCTGCCGGTGGCGGCGTGCCAGGAATCGATGTGGGCTCCCAGCATCACCACCTCGTCTTTGAGCCGGGGATCGGTGCCGGGAATCTCGGCGATCACGTTGTACTCGGTGGGGTCGCCGTCATGCACCTCGACGTCGATGTTCAATTCCAGGCGGACGGGAATGTCCTCATCGAGCAGGCGCAGGATGCGGGCGTAGTGCTCAGTGGCCACCACGGCTGAAGCAGGACCGATGTCTTGAGCTGAGCGCCAGGTGCCTCCGGCGGTCACGAAGAGGGTGCCGTGTTCGCCCCGGAATCCGGGCTCCAGCACCGCCGCCGCTTGCTCCTCGCGGAAGAACTTGATCATGGCGTTGCGCAGCCGCCGCATTTCACGGAAGCGGGCGAAACGGGAGCGGTCGGGACGGTTGCCTCGGGGCTCGATCTGCACCATCTCTTCCAGGTCCTCGGCGCTGCGGCGACGGGCGTCGGCTTCGAAACCGACTTGCGCTTCGCGGTTCAGCGGCATGAGCACGATCTTGCCTTTCAACTCGCCTTTGAACTCCTCCAGCCCTTCCATATCCTCAGCGTCCACCAGCACCGGTTGGCCGCTGATGAGTCCGCCCGTACCCTGCGTCCAGGCCTTGGGGTAAGCGATGATGGGCGAGTAGTAGGGCTCGGTCATGTGCATTTCGAAGCGCTTGAGCGTCCAGCCCAGTCCGAACTCTCCCCAGGGCTCCAGCTTCGAGTTCTCCAGTCCCCATTCTTCCAACTGGTCCCGGCTCCATACCAGGGCCCGCCGCAGTCCGGGCGAACCCGTGAGTCGCGGTCCCGAGACGTCGGTGAGTTGAAAGAGAGTGTCCATGACCTCGGAACGCTCCAGTCCTTCCTCGCGGATCTTGGAGACGGCCACCAGGTCGACGGCTTCTTCGGCTGACACCAGTGCCGGCCAGCCCTGGAGCAGGATGAGGGCCAGAGCCACTGCGAATAGCTTCTTCATCAAGTTTTCCTCCCGTGTTGGCGCCAAGCAAAACGCCTTCGGCGATAGGCTGTGATGTTATATCCTACCCGATTGATCGTCGGCCGGGCGTTTTTCGAGATCGAGCCTTGCAGGGCGCGCTTTTCTTGCTTCGCAACCTGCGATGTAGTTTTATAGAAACCTTGATTGGCACGTGGAACCCACCTGCGCGGTTCCATCATTTTCCGACAGGCTACAAGACATGAACAACACAACCAAGGGACAACATCCGATCGACCTCTCCCGTTCCCGGCTCCTTGCCAACCTGACCACCCCCCGACTGATCGAGGCCGGGCTGCGAAGGGACGAGGGAGTGCTGGTTTCCAGCGGAGCGTTTTGCGCCGAGACAGGAGACCGCACGGGTCGTTCGCCTAACGATAAATTCATCGTCGAAGATCCCCACTACAAGGACGATATCTGGTGGGGGGCGGTCAACCGCCCCTTCCAGCCCGAAGCCTTCTCGCGCTTGCGGGAGAAGGTGGAAGCCTACATTCAGGGTATCGACCTCTTCGTTTTCGACGGCTTTGCGGGAGCCGATCCCGAGTATCGCTTGCCGGTTCGCATCGTGACCGAAAGAGCCTGGCATAATCTGTTCGCCAGACAGCTCTTCATTCGTCCCCAGCCTCAAGAGTTGGAAGACCACCAACCCGGCTTCACCGTCATCTCTGTGCCCGGATTCAAGGCCCACCCGGAGACCGACGGAACGAATTCGGAAGTCTTCATTCTGGTCAGCTTCGCCCGCCGCCTGGTGCTGATCGGAGGCACGGAATACGCCGGCGAGATCAAGAAATCGATCTTCAGCGTCATGAACTACCTGATGCCCAAGAAGGGCGTGGTGTCCATGCATTGCTCGGCCAACAAGGGCGAGAGCGGCGACACGGCTCTTTTCTTCGGGCTTTCGGGCACCGGCAAGACCACCCTCTCGGCTGATCCGCAACGCCGTCTGATCGGTGACGACGAGCACGGCTGGTCCAACAACGGCATCTTCAATTTCGAGGGTGGATGCTATGCCAAGTGCATTCGCCTCTCACGCCAGAACGAGCCCCAGATCTGGGATGCCATCCGTTTTGGGGCCGTGGTGGAAAACGTGGTCTTCGACAAGGAGACCCGCCAGGTCGACTACGACCGCAAGGACAAAACCGAGAACACCCGCGCCGCCTATCCCATCGAGCACATTCCCGGCGCCGTAGTGCCCAGTGTTGGAGGGCATCCCGGCGTGGTCATCTTTCTGACCGCCGACGCCTTCGGAGTGCTGCCGCCCATCTCCCGCCTCTCGCGGGAGCAGACCATGTACCACTTCATCTCCGGCTACACCTCAAAGCTGGCCGGGACCGAAACCGGCGTCACCGAACCCGAGGCCACCTTTTCGGCCTGTTTCGGAGCCCCTTTTCTGCCCCTTCACCCCCAGCGCTATGCTGAGCTTCTGGCGCGCAAGATCAACGAGTTCGGTTCCCGCGTCTACCTGGTCAACACCGGTTGGACCGGCGGGCCCCACGGCGTAGGCGAACGCATCAGCCTGCCTTACACTCGGGCCATGATCTCGGCGGCGCTTTCCGGCGCCATCGACGACACCGAGTTCAAATCCCACCCGGTCTTTCAGGTGGACGTGCCCCAGCACTGCCCCGGCGTTCCCTCAGAGCTTCTCAATCCCAAGTCGACCTGGGCCGATGCTTCGGCCTACGACGCCAAGGCCGTCCATCTGGCTCAGGGCTTCAAGCGCAACATCGGCAAGTTCGAAGTGGATCAGGAGATCCTCGACGCCGGTCCGCGTGTCTAGGCCATGACCGGCGGCAAGATCATTATCACCGGCGCCTCCTCGGGGATCGGGGAAGCGGTCGCCTACGCCTTCGCCAAGCGGGGTGCTGCGCTTTACCTGGTGGCCCGTCGCGGGGAGCGCCTGCAGGCGGTGGTTGGGGAATGCCTGAAGCTGGGGGCCGTCCGAGCCGAGGCGGGCCTGCATGACCTCAGCATCGAAGGCAAAGGGGCCGAGGTTGTCGAAGCGGGAAAAGAGACGCTGCAGGGACTGGACGTTCTCATCTGCAACGCGGGCTACGGTCTTTACGGGCCCCTCGAGGAGATCGATCCTGCCCAGATGGCGCGCCTCTGGCAGGTCAACTACCAGTCCGGCTACGAGTCGATCCACGCCGCACTGCCTGATTTTCAGCAACAAGGCCGGGGACACATCGTGGTGGTCAGCAGCGTCATCGGCAAGACAGCTCTGCCCCTTTCCTCGACCTATTGCGCCACCAAGTTCGCCCAGGTCGGCATGGCCGAGGCTCTGTGGGGCGAGTTGCACGGTTCGGGTGTGGAGGTCAGTCTCATCTGTCCCGGCTACACCAAGACCGAGTTTGCGTCGTCTTCAGTGCGGACCGAGAGCGCATCGATGTTCAACCGGGTAGGCGGCGATCCGCCAGAGACGGTGGCGCGGGCCATCGTCAAGGCGGTGGAGCGGCGCAAGAGGGTCGTCATCCTGACGTTTCCGGGACGGTTCTTCTGGCGCCTCAACCGCTTCTTCCCCAACCTCACCGCCCGCCTGGTGGCCTGGTTCATCAACCGAAACCGCTAGGCTGAGCAAGGGCTTAACCTTCGCTCTGGAGCCAGTAGAGGCCGACCAGGGTCTTGGCGTCGCGGATTTGGCCTTGGCGGGCCATTTGCAGGGCCTCCTGCAGGGTATGGAACTCGACGTTGAGGATCTCGTCCTCCTCTCCCTGGGCCTTTCCGCCGGGGGACAGCCGGTTGCTGAAGAAGAGATGCAGGATCTCGCTGCAGAAGCCGGGAGTGGAATAGAAGCTGTTGACGTGGCGCAAGTCCTCGGCGCGGTAGCCGGTTTCCTCCTCCAGTTCGCGGGCGGCGGCCTGGGGCGGCTCTTCGCCCGGGTCGAGTTTCCCGGCAGGCAGT
This sequence comes from Acidobacteriota bacterium, assembly GCA_035471785.1. Taxonomy (NCBI): domain Bacteria; kingdom Pseudomonadati; phylum Acidobacteriota; species Acidobacteriota bacterium. Next base: position 12,621 of record DATIPQ010000078.1, on the reverse strand, counting down.
TCCAGGACGATTTCATCGGGCGGGTAGCGGTGCTGGCGCACGAAGGCTATCTTGCCGTCCGCCCGGCGCCCCAGGACCACGACACCTCCGGGATGCCTGACCACCTCGCGCAAATACTGCTTGCCGTCGATCTCCACGGTGTCGACCAGCAAGTCGACGATCTTGCCCTGGTAGACTTCTTCACGTTTCAGCACTTTATAAGGTTTCAGGTCGTTCATGAGACTCCTGAAGGCGGACGCTCAGGCGCCCTCGCTTCTCAGCGCCGGCTCCAGCGCGCAGCCCAGATCGAGCAGGCGGCGGTCGTCCATGGCGGGGGCGCTGAGCATGAATCCGACGGGAGCGCCGTGCCGTCCCCGCAGCGGGATGCTCAAGGCGGGACGGTCGAGAAAGTTGGCCACGGAAGTGTTGCGCAGCACTATGACATTGGTCGAGAAATAGACTTCGTCGTCTTGCAGGTCGTTAAGGCGCGGGGGCAGGACGGCTACCGTGGGCCAGGCCAGCAGGTGGAATCCGGAGCATTCCCGCTCCAGCCGCTCGATGAATGCCTGACGTTGGCGAAGGAGGTCCAGGTAGTCGGCGGCCAGACGTCCCCGCCCCGTCTCGATGCGCACCGCCACCCGCGGATCGTACTCATGGCGCGACCTTTCCAGGAGCGTCCGGTGAGCGGCATAGGCCTCGATTGCCAGCAGGCCGCCCTGCCGGTAATGGCGCGGGATCTCGTGCAGCATTTGCAAGGCCACCTCTTCTACCCGCACCCCGGCCTGGTCCAGGCGTTCAAGTGCGGCCGCGAAGGTACGCTCCACCTCTGGATCCAACCCCTCCATGACCAAGCAGGTGGGTATTCCGATGCGCAGTCGGGAGAGTTCGCCCGCCCGCTTCTGCTCTTTTTCCTGGGCCGACAGGACACCGTCGAGCAAGCGGCAGCAGTTTACCGTGGGAGCGATGACGCCGACGCAGTCGAGAGTCCAGGAGAGGGGAAAAGCCCCCCGGGTCGAGATGCGTCGGGCCGTGGGCTTGAAGCCGGTCAGGCCGCAGAAGGTGGCTGGAATGCGCACCGATCCGCCGGTGTCGCTGCCCAGGGCCGCCAGCGCCATGCCTTCGGCCACCGAAACCGCGCCGCCGCTGGTGGAGCCGCCGGCGATGCGCTCCTCTTGCCGCCTCCAGGGCGAGAGCGGGGTGCCGTAGTGGGGGTTGAGTCCCAGTCCCGAGAAGGCGAACTCGGTCATGTTGGTGCGTCCCATGAGGACGGCCTGCTGGGCCAGCAGGCGCTCCAGCGCGGCAGCGTAGCGGGTGGCCGCTTGTGCGCTCTTGAGCACCGTCGATCCCGCCAAGGTGACCTCTCCGGGCACGTCGAAGAGATCCTTGAAGGAGATCGGCACACCCGTCAGCGCCCGTCCGCCGCCGCCGGCTCTGATGGCGTCGCACCGCTCAGCCGCCTCAAGGGCTCTTTCGCGGTACACTTGACGGTAGGCGACGCGGCCTTGGCCTTGCGGATGGCCGATTCGCCGCAAAGCCGTTTCAACCAAATCGCGGCTGGTCACCTCGCCGGACTCAAGCCGCGCCAAGACTGTCATCAGGGGTTCACCTGCTGGAAAGGCGTCCTCGCTCATAAACGTCCGACATTGTAGCCTCTCATCTCTCGCTGCGCCGGAGGACCAAGATGAACCGAATTGCTGTTTTCCTGACCGCCGTCACCCTTTTGGCCTGCCTCACGGTCCCGACTCTGAGCGCCGAGCGGCCGCGTCTGGTGGTCTTCATTACCGTCGATCAGTATCGCGCCGATTATCTGTCGCGCTTCGCCGACCTCTACCTTCCGCCCCGAGACGAGCAGGGCCGGCCCGGCGGCTACCGTTTCATGGCCGAAGAAGGTGCGGACTACCGGGCCGCCGCCTTTCAGCACTACTCCACCTTCACCTGTCCCGGTCACGCCTCGCTGCTGACGGGCGCCGTTCCCGCCGTCCACGGCATCATCGGCAACGACTGGTATGACCGGGAGGAACGGCGATATCTCTGGACTTGCGTCCTGGGAAAAGAGGGAGGACCCCGCGGCCCCGACCGGCTCATGGCGCCCACCTTGGGCGACGAGATGAAAACCAGTTGGGAGGGCAAGTCGAAAGTCGTGTCGCTGGCTGTCAAGGATTACGTGTCGATCTTGATGGGCGGACGCCAAGCCGACCATGTGCTCTGGCTCGACCGCCATACGGGCCTGTGGACCAGCAACGAAAACTACGGCTCCTTGCCTGAATGGGCCGTTCGCATCAATGATTCCAAGCCCATGGACGCGTCCTCAGGCAAGCAGTGGACGCCCCTGCTGGACAGCCAGCGCTACCGTCATCTGCTGCCCTGGCCTGAAACGACGGGAGTAGCCTTCGCCCACGACTACGGCACCCCCGCCGACCCCAATTTCTACAATCACCTGGCCCGCCGTCCGCCCGCCAACGAGATGCTCTTCGCCACCTTGCAGGAGGCCCTGAAGACCGGGGGACTGGGCCAGGACGAAATTCCCGATCTGCTTCTCTTCAGTCTCTCGTCCAACGACTATACGGGACACGACTTCGGTCCCTTCAGCCCCGAATTGCTCGACATCACCGTGCGCAGCGACCGTCTTCTGGCCGACTTCTTCGCTGCCCTGGACAGCCGGGTGGGGCTGGAGCGGACGCTCATCGTGCTCACCGCCGATCACGGCGTCACCCCCGTCCCCGAGCGTCTGCAGCGAGCCGGTGTGGAAGCGGGACGGGTGCTTCCCGAGCAATTCCTCAGTCCCGTGGACGAGATGCTCGACAGTATCTATGGCCAAGCTGACTGGATCTGGGGCTTCAACAAGAGCGAAGTCTACCTCAATCTGGACGCCGTCCAAGAACTGGCGGAAGGCGACGCCGAAAGGGTGTCTGACCTCGCCGCCCAGGTGCTCGGACTCAACCAGGCCGTTCACTCCGTCTACACCCGCACAGCCTTGCTTGAGGGCGAGTATCCGCCCAATGAACTAGGACGGTTGCTGGCCAACGGGTATCATCCCAAGCGCGGCGGCGACGTGCTCGTCATCTTCAATCCTCACCACTTTCCGGGCGATCTGACCACGACGCACGGGACGCCTCATGCCTATGACCGGCGGGTGCCCATCCTGCTGCGCGGACCGGGCTTGAAAAAGGGGACTTTCTACCGCAAGGTCGACCCCCTCGACATCGTGCCCACCCTCTGCCAGGTCCTGGGAATCGCCTACCCTGCAGGCGCCACCGGCGAACCGTTGTGGGAGGCCTTGCCTTAGGTGGCAGGTCCTTCGCGATGGTCTCAACCGCACACTGGTCCGCAGCAACCGTGGGAGGCGCATCCTCGCGGCGATGGAGGGAGCGCTACGATACTGCTCAGAAGCCCCAGCCAGCACCCCGTCACCCGGCCAAGGGCACCGTAAAAACCCGCCTCTCCCGCTCAAGCGTTTGAAAAAGCGTCTCGGCACAGGACTGGCTGCAGGTAGGAAAGGTGAGCAGCAAAGCCTTCTCGGCGGGGGCGGGATGCCGCTGCACATAGCCGGCCACGGTGCGCCGCGCATGAGCGATGGAGATGGGGATTTTTTTGACCTCTCCGGGCCGCACGGCGATAGGCTTGTGGAAGCGCGTCGTCAGCCCGCAGGGCTGCTCTTCCGCCTGCAGGCCGCTGCCGCACCAGACGCACTCGGCGCCTGAGGGTTCGACTTGAGTTTCGCGGGACGCCGGGCCTGGGCTGCTCGTTTCCTTCACGTACCGAAGGGTAGCCGCCACCCCTGTCATTCCCTTTAAGCCGTCAACTCTTCCAACACGCGTTCGTGCACCTCCAGGTCGGAGGTGCTGAAAAGCACGAAGCGGACGGTCTTGACGTGCTCCAGTCGGCCAGCGGCGTCGATGACGGTTTGCAGGGCCACGCGGGCAGCCTCTTCCAGCGGGTAGCCGAAGACGCCGGTGGAAATGGCGGGGAAGGCGACCGAGGCGATGTGCTTTTCTTCGGCCCGCTCGAGGGCGTTGCGGTAGCAGTCGGCCAACAGCTTGTCGGACGGTTCGTCCCGTCCGTAAACCGGACCCAGGCAGTGGATGACGTAGCGGTTGGGAAGATTGTGGCCGCCGCTGATCACCGCCTCACCCGGACGAATCGGCGCCAGCGGACGACATTCCTGCTCCAGTCCGGGCCCGGCGGCGGCGTGGATGGCGCCCGCTACCCCGGCGCCCGGGCGCAAGGCGGCGTTGGCCGCGTTGACGATGGCCTGCACATCGTCCTGCTTTGAAATGTCGCCTTGCCGGCACTCCACCGTCAGTCCTTGCATCGACCGCTGCATGGCTGTCCTCCTATTTCGTTCTCCCGTCCACCATCTCCTGCAACAACGGCTTGAGCACCTCCCAAACGTTCTCGGCCAGGATCTTGTGGCCCTCGGCATTGGGATGGATTCCGTCGGTCAGGTTGAGGTTCGGTTGGGCCGCCACGCCCTCCAGCAGGAAGGGAATCAGGGGCAGTCCGTTGGCCTCGGCCAGCTCTTCGAACATGGACTGGAAGGTTTCGGTGTAATGGGGACCCAGGTTGGGAGGCACCATCATGCCCGCCAGCACGATCTTCATGTCGGGATTGGCGCTGCGGGCCTGGTCGATGATGCCTTGCAGGTTGCGCCGCGTGCTGTGCAGCGGCACGCCCCTGAGTCCGTCGTTGGCCCCCAACTCGAGCACCATCACGGCCGGTTGCCGGCGCATGATCCACTTGATGCGGCGCAGACCGCCTGCCGAGGTCTCGCCGCTGAGTCCGGCGTTGAGCACCTCGAAAGACCAACCCTCCTGGTCGATCTTCTTCTGAATGAGGGCCGGGAAAGCCAGGGCCGGATCCAGCCCGTAACCCGCCGTCAAACTGTCTCCCAAAAAGAGAATCAGCGGCTTTTCCCGATCCTGTGGGCCTGCCCAAAGGCTCCCGAGGCAGAAAACGGCCATCAGCCATCCGGTCAGCAATGTCCGAGGCAGCGGAAAGAAACAAAGTCGTCGCATATTCGTAAAATCCTATCGTCGTCTCGTCGGATCCGGCGATTGAGGAATCTTTTCTCGTCGCCCAACGTCTAGAATGAGCGGAGGCTCATGCGGAGAAACGGCATACTCGCAGTCAACTCGCTTACCAAGACCTATCGTAGCGGAGAACGCCAACTCACGGTCCTGCGCGACGTCACCTTCACCATTGAAGAAAGTTCCACCTGCGCCATCGTGGGGCCCTCCGGAAGCGGCAAGACCACCTTGCTGGGCCTGTGCGCCGGACTCGACCGTCCCACCTCGGGAACCGTAATGCTGGACGGCGTGCCCTTGCAAGATCAAGATGAAGAAGCTCTGGCAGAGTTGCGCAACCAGCGGGTGGGCTTCGTCTTCCAGACTTTCCAGTTGATCCCCACCCTGACGGCGCTCGAGAACGTCATGGTGCCGCTGGAACTGCGCGGCGAGAGACGAGTGGCCGAGCGCGCCCAGGAATTGCTGGCCATGGTGGGTCTGGATGACCGCGCCACCCACTTTCCGCCCCAGCTTTCCGGCGGTGAGCAACAGCGCATTGCGCTGGCCCGGGCCTTCGTCAACCGTCCCCGCATCCTCTTCGCCGACGAACCCACAGGCAACCTCGACGAGGAAACCGGCGAGAAGATCGAGCAACTCATCTTGAGTCTCAACCAGGACGCGGGAACCACCCTGGTTCTGGTCACCCACGACCTGGAACTGGCCGCACGCACCCAACGCATCATCCGCCTCAAGGGCGGACGCGTGGTGTCGGACCAGCCCGGCTGTTCCCCTCAAGTCGAGCGTGAAGCCTCAGCGCCGGCCAGTGAAGCGGCGGCCGAAGAGTCCTCGGCACGCGGAGAGGCGCGCCAGGAGAGCCGCAGGGCGGCCAAGGTCATCAACTTCCGCAAGTAGCCGGCCATGAAGATATTTTCCCCCTGGATCTGGAAGATGGCCTGGCGCGACAGCCGCGCCTCGCGGCGCCGTCTGCTCCTCTTCGTTTCCTCCATCACCCTGGGCGTGGCGGCTCTGGTGGCCATTACCTCTTTCGGCACCAACCTGCGCGACCGCGTCGACCATCAGGCCAAAGAACTGCTGGGCGCCGACCTGGAAGTATCGAGCCGTGACGAGTTCAGCCAGGAGCTGTTGGCGGCCTTCGATGAGATCAGTCTTGAGCGCTCTCATCAGATCTCGACTTCGACCATGGCCTTCTTTCCAAAGAATGGCGGTACGCGCCTGGTTCAGTTGAGAGCTCTGGAGGGCCAATTCCCTTATTACGGCGAGTTGGAGACTGATCCGCCTCATGCGGGCAGGCGCTTTCAACAGGGGCGCTATGCCCTGGTTGACGACGGGTTGATGGTACAGATGGACGCCCAGGTGGGTGAGACGGTCCGCCTGGGCAACATGCAATTCGAGATTCTGGGACGCCTTATCGACATTCCCGGAGAGGCGCCCGTGGCCGCCATGGTGGGTCCGCGCATCTACATTCCCTACGGCTACATGTCCGAGACGGGACTGATCACGCTGGGAAGCCGCGCCCGCTGGAGGGCCTTTTTCAAGCTGAGCCCCGAACTCGATCCGCTGGCCATCGAAGAAGACCTCCGTGAGCGTTTCCGCGATGAGCGCCTGGGCATCGATACCGTGGAGGAGCGCAAGCGCGAGTTGGGCGCCGCCATCGAGAATCTTTACCGTTTCCTCAACCTGGTGGGCTTCGTGGCTCTGCTCCTGGGCGGCATCGGAGTGGCCAGCAGCATCCATCTCTACCTCAAGCAGAAGATCTCGACCATCGCCGTGCTGCGTTGCCTGGGAGCGGTTTCTCGCCAGACCTTTACCGTCTACTTGCTGCAAGCCGCCGGGCTGGGCCTGATCAGCGCCCTGCTGGGCGGACTGCTGGGTTTGGGCGTGCAGATGGTCCTGCCCTACATGCTGGTCGATTTCCTGCCCGTGGAGATCGATTTCGCGATTTCGCCCGCGGCCCTGGTATGGGGTGTGGCGCTGGGCTTGGGTGTGACGCTGCTCTTTGCCTTGTTGCCCCTGCTGCCCGTGCGCCGCATTACGCCGCTGTTGACCTTGCGGGCCGATTACGAGTCCTCGGGCAGCGGACGCGATCCCTTGCGCTGGCTGCTCTCGGCGGTGATCGCGCTGGCCGTCTTCGCATTCGCCTGGGCCCAGTTGCGCGACTGGGTGCAGGCCGCCTGGTTCATGGCCGGACTGGCCGCCGTCTTCGCCCTGCTGGCCGGAGTGGCTAAAGGCATCATGTTCGCCACCCGCCGCTGGTTTCCCCGCTCGGCCGGATACGTGCTGCGCCAGGGGCTGGCCAATCTCTACCGTCCTCACAATCAGACCCTGGTGCTGATGCTGGCGCTGGGACTGGGCACCTTCCTCATCCTCACCCTTTTCCTGGTGCAGGAAAGCCTGCTGGGACAGGTCTCAGGGCTCTCAGGGGGAAACCGCCCCAACCTGGTCTTTTTCGATATCCAGTCCGACCAGCTTGAAGGAGTGCGCCGGAAAGTGCTGGAAGAAGGCATCGTCATCGACAACGAGGTGCCCATGGTGACCATGCGCGTGGCCTCGGTCAAGGGACGTCCCGTGCGCGAGATTCTGGATGAGATGGCGGAAGCCCGCCAGCAGCCTTCCAGCCAGGCTCGCCAGGGGCAGGACGGGGGAATCGGCCCCGACGAACCGGCGCGGCGGCGCTGGCCCTTCGTGCGCGAATACCGCTCGACCTACCGCGACCACCTCAACGACGCGGAGACCCTGGCCGAAGGCGAATTCACCGGACGTGTCGAGCCGGGGACCTCGCCCGTCCCCATCTCGATGGACCAACGCATCGCCTCCCTGATGGGGCTCGAAGTGGGTGACCGCATCACCTTCGACGTGCAGGGATTGCCGGTGGAATGCGTGGTGGGTTCGACCCGCGACATCGAGTGGGAGCGCTTTCAGCCGGCCTTCTTCGTGGTCTTTCCCCGCGGAGTTTTGGAAGAGGCGCCGCAGTTTCACGTGCTGGTGGCGCGTGCCGAATCGCCCGAAGCCTCGGGACGGGCTCAGCGGGCCGTGGTGGCTGAATTCGCCAATGTTTCGGCCATCGATCTGTCGCTGATTCTTTCCACCGTCGACGAGATTCTCGACAAGGTGGCCTTCGTGATCCGCTTCATGGCGCTTTTCAGCGTCATCACCGGACTCATCGTGCTGGCCGGCGCCATCATCACGGGACGCTACCAGCGCATCCGCGAAAGCGTCCTGCTGCGCACCCTGGGCGCTTCGCGCAACCAGGTGCGCCGCATTCTGCTCATCGAATACCTGGCGCTGGGCGCCATGGCCGCCCTCACCGGCCTTCTGCTGGCCATCGTGGCCGGCTGGGCCCTGGCCGTCTTCGCCTTCGAAACCGACTACGCCCCCTCGCCGCTCCCCCTAGCCGGCGCCTTCCTGCTGGTCGGCTTCCTGACCGTAGCCATCGGAATGCTCAACAGCCGCGGCATCCTCGACCGTCCCCCCTTAGAAGTCCTCCGCACCGAAGAAGTGCATTAAGGCAAATCCCCGGGAGCATCCACATCGATCTCGCCTCCGGAGAACTGAACCAGCCCTAATGACTCACCATGTTTTCGGATCACCCCTTTAGCCCCCCGATCCCCCTTCAACGCCATCAGCTCCTCGAACAGCGAAGCATCAAACAGCGCCGGGACTCCCACCGTCCCCGCGTACTCGCACGCTGCCACCAGCCGCCCCTCAGCCCACTCCTCAATGAGCCGGTTCAAGACACCGGCCGTCACCAACGGCTGATCGCAAGTCATCACAATAGCGGCTTTGAGTTCTCCCTCAACCTCACCTTCAACCAGCCCCCGAATCCCCCAAGCCAGCGATCTCCCCATCCCCTGCTCCCACTCCTCGCACACCACCACCCGCACATCCAACCCGCTCACTTCACGCCGCATTTCTTCAAACCGATGCCCCAAGACCACAACCACAGGCCCGCAAGCGCTCCCCAAGGCCGTCCTGGCCGCCCTACGCAGCAACGTCTCCCCTTCCCAAACGACAAGCTGCTTAGCCCTCCCCAACCTCCGCGAACCCCCCGCCGCCAACACCACAACGCCAATCATTCCCCAATCATGCCACGATACCCCCACCGCCGACCGGAGGACTTCGAATCCGCAGGTCCCAGGTGTCCCAGGTTCGAATCCTGCCGGGCACACTTCGACCTCACGGTCGAAGTCCCAAGAGGCTTTGTCTCAAAAAGGGGGCTCAGCCTTGAATTATGAGCGTTATTGCCGCGATAGTAGGTAGCGGTGTCGTGCTTGCCTACTATTTCCTTTAAAAATGCCCCAGACCTGTCTCCCCATTCGTAGACCTACGCGGAGGCCCTGATCTGCGATGGGAGCAGTGTGAGGTATTCGCGGACTTCTAGTTGCATCCGGTCAATCTCTGCAATGAAACCGGAGGCAGAAAGCCGATAGTTGGTCGGATTGGTCTCTCTTTCGCGCAGCTCCCTGACTTGAGCTTGGAAAAGGCGAATCCGCTCTAGAGTAGCTTCAAGTTCCTGGTCATTCCTTATCATCGCTCGACTCGGCAATCTCGACGACTCCGCGCTTCCCGCCGTCGCGTTTAGCTTGCCAGTATTCTACCATTGCCTGCTCGCCTCCTAAGGCAGCTTGGCGACGGAGCCAAAACACGCTGGCACCGAAGTGGTCTCCCGCGGCACCGTGATCGAAGACAAGAGCCGTCTCGCCTTCTAGCTTGCCGGCTTCGAACGCGTCGTCCATTACGAGGAACACGTCCACATCATTGGGTGCGGGCTTGTCGGTGACGAATGACCCAAAAACGACGAAGCGCGTCACGTGTCCGGTCGCTAGGGCAAGCTGATATAGTCGCTCCAAACGCCGTCCGACAGCGAGCCGTTGAGGATGCCCAACGGCAAACCGCTCAAGCGTCTCCCGCAACGAAGCCCTATGAACCCCCACTGGCAGTTCACCGGAACTCAACTCGGGCAATGGCATTTGCTGACCTCCGAGCTTAAGAACTATCAATCTTGCCTGTAATCTCTGGCCGCCCCCCTTCAACCCACTGGTCGGGCTTCTTCCACTCGGTAGGAGCTCAGATCGTGCTTCGTCGCCACGTCCTGAATGGCGCGCCAAACAGAGACGAAGTCCTTGCTGAAGGGCATGCTGGCAAAGACGTCAGCCACGGTCAGATCCTCTCCGATTGAACACGTTCATGGTCCCTCTTGTCGAGCATCCTTCTGCCGGGCTCGCCGTTGGACCGCCGAACGCTCTGCATAAGCGGCGGTGCGCAGGGCCGCCCGCTGCATGTTGTTGTTAGGCGGGCTTACTCGCGATCTCAATCACGGCCCGAGCACACTCTGCTGCAGTAGACAACTGGTCGGCCTCTGTCTGCAACCGCTCAGCCTGACTTCGTTCGGAGCTGGCCTCATAGAGCAGTGACGCCTTGCGGATCCGAGGTTCTGCAACGGCCATCCCAATGAAACCGCCACCCACGCCTTGCCCCATCGGGATCCGGATCTTCTCCGCCTCTGCTTCGCGACTCCTGGCTGTGTTTTCGTGGGCTTCCGCCTTCCGCGTCAAGGCATCTGCCTGTTTCTGGCACGCGGCGGCGTACAGTCGGAGGTGCTCCTTGGCTTCATCCTCACCACCGCGTACCTGAAGAGCGCATGCTCCACGAAGTAGGTTGGATCATCGGGACCTCCGAATCTTCGGCGATGGACAACGCGCGATCTAGAGACACTTGCGCGAAGATAAGTTCACAAATGAGTCAAGAGTCAGGCAGCCAGCATCTGCTTCTCCATGAATCGATCAAGGGCCCGGTCCAGGTTGCGTCATGCGGTAGCCAGTCGGCATCGTCTGGCGACGTCTTCCGGCAAGCGCAGATCGAGGGCGGACAGACCTGGAGCCAGCACCCTGCCGTATGTCTTGAGGAATAGGACGGCGACGCCTCTGCCGGAAGGGGTCAGCCTGTACCTGCGTTTGCCGGGTATCTTGAGGATCAGGCCCTTTCGCCTGAGCCGTCTGAGATCGTAGGTGGCTTGGCGGCTGGTGTAGGGTGCGTTGAGCAGGGCCCGCACCTGCGCAACCAGGCGTGGATTGTCGAAGCCGTCCACCAGGCACAGGAAGCCCACCATGGCGGCAAACAGCGCCATCACTCTGGGATCTCCGAAATGGAGGCCGGGAGCGCGCAGACCCTCCGGTGTTCGGGAAGGTCGGCTCACCTGCTGGAAGGTGAGCACGTCGGGGGCGGGGCGCGCGTCGCTCGCTTCGGCGTCGCACAAACGCCGGTTGGCGTCTTCGCCAACTGCCCGCAGGGCATACCAGTTTTCGGTGCACACGCGTCTGCCGACCCCGAAATCACGGCTGTCGCAGATGACGGTTTCGGTGCGCAAGGCCCGTCCTTCTTTGAAATATTGCTTCAGGCGCGAAGACTTGTAATAGCAGGTCACAGTGGGATCGACGCCCTCGGTCAGCACTCGGGTGCGGAAAGTGCCGGGCGTCTTCTTGTTGATCTGGCGGTTGAAGACCAGCGCCACCTGTTCGGGGCGTCCGATGTCCAAGTGATCGCGGATGACTCCCTCAAAGAACATGCGTCCGGCTTGAGGCCGGTCGAAGACGCAGGTGTCGGAGACCTCGAACTGGCGGAAGGCCAGATCGTAGACGATCCCGGCCCGCCAGTCCTCGGCGTCGAAGGGCGAGGGCAGCCGCTGCAGCCACTTCCAGAAAAAGCTCTTGACCGCCCCCGGACCCAGCCGGTCGCAGATCTCTTGCAGGGCATCCGGGTCGTCGCATCGGCGGAAGCCGTTGTCCAGGCTGAGGTAGCCGATGCCGGCCTTCTCCAACTGCTGCTTGGCCCATTCGGCCATTGAGCCACAGCCAGATGGGAAAAGGGGCGTAGGCGTTGCTCTTCCAGAACGTCTTGCCCCACTCGCAATCCCATAGGTAGAAATAGAAGTGGTTGACGTAGGCCATCTGGCGTCCCCATTCCATGTGAGGGTGAGCCGCTTTCTCCTGACCCTTCCCCTTCCAAGAGCGCCAGACCGAAGCCTTTTCCTGGGCAGTGCCGATCAGCACCACTCGGTCCTTGCCTTCCCGTGCCGCGGCTTCCAGGTAGGGTGCGGCGGTTTGCTCCTTGTTCTGCCCCTTCTCGAAGCGGACCAGGGGGAGCTTGTTCTGCTCGGCGAACTGCTGGATCTGCTTCACGTAGCGCTGGCCGATCTGGCCGAAGGCAGCCGAGGACGGTATCTTGTATCCCTTGTTCCAGCGCAGGTAGCGGCAGACCTGCCCCACCGACTGCAGTTTAGGTACGTAAGCCTGAAGGAAGGTCGATCGACCGGCACTTGAGCGTGACGTGGTCCCGCAATAGACTGGCGTAGTCGGTCATGACAACCTCCGGGGGTTTCTCGATCCCGAAGGTTATCGCCGATGCCACGAGGGGGCAATCCGAGCCGGATCGCCTCCTCTTATCTTCTTCTATTGCTCGGCGGTATGAGGTCGCTCGCTACGATTAGCCAAACTTGCCGAAAACTTGTAGCGCGCAAGTGGTTTCTTTTCAATGATTTGCCGACCGTGATCGGGGGTTCTGACTAGGTTCTGACTTCGAATCCGCAGGTCCCAGGTGTTCCAGGTTCGAATCCTGCCGGGCG